>NZ_JBVJGZ010000003.1:338852-455984 GCF_055587025.1 Streptomyces sp. NPDC048600
CTCCTCCTCTTCCCCTCTCTCCCTCGGGGCCCCCCCCCCCCCCCTCTCTCCCTCCCCCCCCCCCCCCCCCCCCCCCCCCCCCCCCCCCCCCCCCCCCCCCCCCCCCCCCGCGACCGTTGTGACGCCGCGTCGGGCTTGCAGGAGAGGCCCTGTTGCAGTGCCCCGCAGGGAACCGGCGTCAGATGTGGGCCGCGCCCGCGCCGCCCGCCTCCGCGTTCGCGCCGCGCTTCGTGAGGAGGGCGACCAGGACGGCCACGCCCGCGACCCCCGCGGCGACCAGGGAGGCGAGGCTCATGCCCGAGATGAAGGTGTCGTGGGCCACGTCAGTGATCTTGGCGACGATCTGCTCGGGCGTCCCCGGGGCGACCGGCGGCACGCCGACCTGAACCGCCTCGGAGGCCTTGTCGAGCTGCTCGGGGGTGAGCTCGGGCAGGCCCGCGCCGGTCCAGTTGCCCGCCAGGTCGCTGTCGACCTTCGAAGCCATGACCGCGCCGAGCACGGCCGTGCCGAGGCTGCCGCCGATCTGCATGGCGGCCTGCTGGAGACCGCCGGCCACACCGGACAGCTCCATGGGCGCGTTGCCGACGATGACCTCGGTGGCGCCGACCATGACCGGGGCGAGGCCCAGGCCGAGGAGGGCGAACCAGAGCGACATCAGACCGCTGCTCGTGTCCACCTCGAGCGTGGACATGCCGTACATGGCGAGCGCGGTGACCGCCATGCCGCCCGCGAGCGGGACACGCGGGCCGAGCTTGGTGATCAGGGCGCCCGCGAGCGGGGAGCCGACGATCATCATGCCGGTCAGCGGCAGCAGATGCAGGCCCGCGTCGATCGGGCTCATGCCGTGCACGTTCTGGAGGTAGAACGTCACGAAGAACAGGCCGCCCATGAACGCGATGGCCATCAGGACCATCAGCACCACACCGGCGGACAGTGCGACCGAGCGGAAGAGGGTCAGCGGGATCAGCGGTTCGCGGACCCGGGTCTCCCAGAACGCGAACAGCGCGAAGCCCAGCAGCGAGGCACCGATGAACGTCCACGTCCGGCCGGCGCCCCAGCCCCACTCCGGAGCCTTGATCAGGGCCCAGACCAGGCAGAACATCGCGCCCGACAGCAGGCCGATGCCGAGCAGGTCGAAGGAGCGCGGGGCGTTCTCGGCCCGGTGGTCGAGCAGGATCATCGCGCCGAGGACGAGCGCGAGGACGCCGACGGGGACGTTGATGAAGAACACCGACTGCCAGCTGACGTGCTCGACCAGCACGCCGCCGAGGATCGGGCCGCCCGCGGTGGAGGCACCGATGACCATGCCCCAGATGCCGATGGCCATGTTCAGCTTCTCGGCGGGGAAGGTGGCCCGCAGCAGGCCCAGCGCGGCCGGCATCAGCAGCGCGCCGAACAGACCCTGCAGGACGCGGAAGGCGACGACCGCGGCGATCGAGGAGGACAGGCCGATCGCGCCCGAGGCGGCGGCGAAGCCGACGACGCCTATCAGGAAGGTCTGCCGGTGGCCGAAGCGGTCACCGAGCTTGCCCGCGGTGATCAGGGTGACCGCGAGGGCGAGGAAGTACCCGTTGGTGATCCACTGGACGTCGGCGAAGCTGGCGTTCAGGTCCTTCTGGATCGCCGGGTTGGCGATGGCCACGATGGTGCCGTCCAGGGCCACCATCATGACGCCGACGGCGACGGTGAGCAGGGTGAACCACGGGTGCCCGCGCAGGCCCCGGACAGGCGCCGGGGCCGGCGGGGTGAGCGGTGCGCCGTCCCCCGGCCCCGTCTTGTCGATGGTGGTCTGACTAGTCATGCCCAGAGGCTAGTGACAGCCGCTGACAATTGACAAAAGAAATCAGTAGTCGGTAACTGACAGCTATGGAAACACTGCGCGAGCGCAAGAAACAGCGCACCCGGGACGCACTGGTCCGAGCCGCGTTCGAACTCTTCACCACCCGGGGCTACGAGCAGACCACCGTCGACGAGATCACCGAGACCGTCGAGGTCTCCCAGCGCACCTTCTTCCGCTACTTCGCGGGCAAGGAGGACGCCGCCCTCTGGGTCGCACACCTGACCGAGGAGCACTTCTACCAGGCCGTACACGCCCGTCCGGCACAGGAGCCGCCGCTGGAGGCGATGCGCCGGGCCGTGCTGGAGGGCTGGGACACCATCAGCGAGGTCATCGAGTCCGTCGTACCGCTGGAGCTGTATCTGCGGATGTGCCGGGTGATCGAGTCGACGCCGGCGCTGCTCGCAGCGCATCTGCGGCGGTCCGCCGACACCGAGGAGCGCTTCGCGCGGCTGATCGCCGAGCGCGAGGGCCTGGACGTGGACACCGACCTGCGGCCCAGGGTGGCGGTGGCCGTCTTCGGCGGGGTGATGCGGATGACCGAGCGGCAATGGAGCGCCCGCGACGAACTGAACGTGGAGGCGATCCGTGAACTGACGACCGCGTACCTCGATCAGGTGGGACCGGCGCTCGCGGGGAGCTGGCGCACCCCCTGACCGGGCGCCCCAGGTCGCCGAACGTGACCACGGCCGTACGGTCCGAGAGAGCGTACGAATCGTCAAACGTGATCCCCATCACTCAGTTCACGCGAGACCGTGTCGTTCTCCTAGTGTGTCCTCCCAGTGACTTCCTTCGACACCTCCCCGCAACTCAACGTCTGGCGCATGCTGCTCGCGCTGGCCGTGGTGTTCGTGATGCTGGCGACCACCGGCTGGACCGCCATGCGCGGCCACCGCACGACCACCGAGCTGGCGGCCTCGCTCTCCGCGTGGGAGCACGGCAGCATCGCCGGGCACCGGCTGCCCGACCCCGAGGCGGCGCCCGCGCTGCTGGCCGGCTTCTTCGCCACGCTCACCGAGGGCCAGCAGACCTCGCTCGCCCGCCGCTACCCGCTCGCGGTGGGCAACATGAACGGTGCCCCCGCCCAGCTGCGCTACCGGGCGAACCGCATCGCCCTCGGCAAGGCCCGCCGGGTCGAGCTCGCCCGCATGCACGACAAACGCCTGACGGCCTCGGGACAGCATCTGGCGGGACGCCGGATGCACCGCCTGGAGTCACTCATGGAGCCCGGCCGGCAGATCCTCTCCTTCGATCCCGACGGCACCGGACGGGTCGCCGAGGTGCTCGGGGATCTCGACAAGGCCGAGCGCGTCTCCGTCGTCGTCCCCGGGGTCGACACCGACCTGCTCACCTTCCAGCGCACCGACCGCCGTCACTCGGCCCCCGCCGGCATGGCCGGGGCGCTCTACGACGCCGAGCGCGCGGCGAGCCCCGGGACGCGGACGGCCGTCATCGCCTGGGCCGACTACACCGCCCCCAGCGGGCTGGGCATGGACGCGGCGACCGCGCTGCGCGCCGAGGCCGGGGCCGTACGGCTGAACGGGCTGCTGCGGGCGCTGCCCGGCGATGCCCCGGTGTCGCTGTTCTGCCACAGCTACGGCTCGGTGGTGTGCGGGGTGGGCGCGCGGTCCCTGCCCGGGCGGGTGACCGACATAGCGGTGGCCGGCAGCCCCGGCATGCGCGCCGAGAGGGCCTCCGGGCTCGGCACCGGCGCGCGGGTGTGGGCCATGCGGGACGCCGACGACTGGATCGAGGACGTGCCCCATCTGGAGCTCGGCGGCCTCGGACACGGTGCCGACCCGATGTCCCGCGAGTTCGGGGCGCGCGTGCTGTCGTCCCGCGACGCCCGGGGCCACGCGGGCTACTTCGTGCCGGGCACGGACAGCCTCAGGAACTTCGCCGAGATCGGCACCGGCGCGTACCGCGCGGTGGACTGCGCCGACGACAAGGACACGTGCCGGGCTGGTTTGTCCGACGGTGCGTCGGCCTGACGCGCGTAGAGGCGCAGGAACTGCGGTCCGCGCGGGGAGGGGACGGAGAAGCTCGTGCCACATACGATGAGCCGCATGGGTGACGTACTGGCCGGATTTCATGCCGCCTGGGAGTTCGAGTCCGACTCCGTGCTCATCCGCTACGAACGGGGGATTCGGACACCCAAGCTGTTCCAGGCTCTGAAGGAGCGCCGGGTGCCGCTGGCGGCGCTGCGGGGGGTGTCGCTGACGCCGGGACGGCGGGGGACGGTGGTGCTGCGCGCCGAGCTGCGGCCGGGCGCCGATCCACTGCTGGAGGCTGCCGCCGGGCAGCTGAAGGAGACCAGTGATCCGTACCGGCTGGTGCTGCCGGCCGAGCGTGAGGTGCTGGCCGAGTACTACGCCGACGAGCTGCGGGCGGCGCTGCCCGCGGACACCGGGGCGGCCGACCGGTTCCTGGTGCCCGCGCCGGAGCCGTCGTTGCAGTTCAAGGCGTACGACGGGAAGGCGTCCTTCGACGGGTCGACCGTCGGGTTCCGCTGGTTCTGGACCGGGGCGTCCTCGGCGAAGTGGAAGGCCGGGGACCAGAGCTTCGGCCTCTCCGAGCTCAGCGGTGTCGAATGGCGCTCGCCGGAGGTGTTCGAGGGGCATCTGCGGCTGCTGACCCGCGAGGGCGGGCAGCCCGCGCAGGCCGACCAGGACCCCGCGGCCGTGGTGTTCGGGCTCGGGTACGGGCCGGTGCACGAGTCGCTGCCGTTCGCCGCGGCGGTGCTGGCCGCGGTGCGGGACAAGGGGCCCGTCGCCGCGGTGCCGGCCGGACCCCGCAGGGACCCGGCCGACATCGCCGAGCGCATCCGGCATCTCGGCGAGCTGCACCGGGCCGGGCTGGTCACCGACGAGGAGTTCTCCGTGAAGAAGGCCGAACTCCTGGCGGAGCTCTAGCGGCTGTCCCGGCAGGCCTCGCTCGCCGGCCTCACTCGCGGCCGGCGGAGGTGAACGCCATGTTCGGGTATCGGTCGCCCGCCACCCGGGCCGCGATGCCGTCGAGGAGCTCGAGGTCCGTCTCGTCCAGGGCGATCCCCACGGCCGCCGTGTTCTCCGCCACCCTGGCGGGGCTGCGGGTGCCCGGGATCGGGATCACCGGGAGGCCGAAGACCTCCGTCCGCCGCTGCACCCAGGCCAGGGCGATCTGGCCGGGGGTGGCGCCGTGCCGGGCGGCGACCGTGCGGACCGGCTCCAGCAGGGCCGCGTTGGCGGCGGCGTTCTCGCCCGTGAAACGGGGCTGATGACGGCGGAAGTCGTCCGGGGAGAGGTCCTCGGCGCGGGCGAAGGAGCCGGTGAGGAAGCCCCGGCCCAGCGGGGAGTACGGCACCAGCGTGACTCCGAGCTCGGCGGCGGCCGGCACGACCTGGGCCTCGATGTCCCGGCTGAACAGGGACCACTCCGACTGGACGGCCGCGATCGGGTGGACCGCGTGGGCCTCGCGCAGTTCGGCGGCGGTGACCTCGCTGAGGCCGAGCTGCCGGACCTTGCCCTCGCGCACCAGGTCGGCCATGGTGCCGACGGACTCCTCCAGAGGGACGTTCACGTCCCGGCGGTGCATGTAGTAGAGGTCGATGACCTCCACGTCGAGGCGGCGGAGGCTGGCCTCGACGGCCTCGCGTATGTACGGCGGGTCGTTGCGGGTGATCCGGCCGGTCGGCTGGTCGGGCACCACGGCCAGGGCGAACTTGGTCGCGACGAGCAGTTCGTCGCGGTGGGCCCGGAAGAACGGGGACAGGAAGCGCTCGTTCTCGCCGGAGCCGTACATGTCCGCGGTGTCGTACAGCGTGACGCCCAGTTCCAGGGCCCGCTCCAGGGTGGCCCGGGACTCCTTCTCGTCCGAGGGGCCGTAGGCGAAGCTCATGCCCATGCAGCCCAGGCCCTGCACACCGGCTTCGGGGCCGTCCACGCCGAGGCGGGCGGTGGGAATCCGGTTGTCGGTCATCGGTTCGTCTCCGTTTCGCGGGCGTCTGCGGCGCCGCTGTAGATGCTGATCTTGCGGTCGAGCACGGCGAGGGTGTCGCGCAGTTCGGCGATCCGGGCGAGCACGTCCCGGCGGGTGGACTCCAGCAGCTCGCGCCGCTCCCCGTAGGTCTCCTCGCCCTCGCGCACCAGCTCGGCGTACCGGACCATGTCGGCGACCGGCATGCCGGTCAGCCGCAGCTTTCCGACGAGGTCGAGCCAGTCCAGGTCACGGTTGGTGTAGCGGCGCTGGCCGGTGTGCGAGCGGTCGATGTGGGACATCAGCCCGATCCGCTCGTACCAGCGCAGGGTGTGCGCCGTGAGGCCGGTGAAGGCCGCGACCTCGCTGATCGTGTAGCGGTCGTCGCCGTCGGGGCGGGGGTGCGTGGGGGGTGGGGCGGCACAGATGTCCGCGGGGGTCTGCGGGGCTCCTTCGGTGGTCACGGCCGTGGTCTGTGTCACCGTCATGGCCACCACGCTATGGCCTTCGAGCGTGCTCGAAGCAAGCGAGAACCGTAAGAAACCAGAGGGAGTTGTCCCGGCCTTCACCCCTGTCGGGGGTGGTTCGACCGGCGTCGGGCGGGCGCGGGTCCGTCGTGGCCGCTCGCGCAGTTCCCCGCGCCCCTACAAACCGAGCGGGGTGACTGCCGTCGGGCAGGTGCGGGTCCGTCGTGGCCGCTCGCGCAGTTCCCCGCGCCCCCAAAAGCCAGCGCCGTCGTGGTCCGTCGCGCAGTTCCCCGCGCCCCTATAAGCCAGCGCCGTCGGGGTCGGGGGTGGGAGGGGCGCGGGGAACTGCGCGAAAGGGGTTGAAGGGGCGGAGCCCCTGTGGGACGGGACGGGTAGGGGCGGCGGGGGCGAGGAAAGAAGGGACTCGGCGCCCCGCGGCCCGGTGCGACCCCTCGATGGAGTGGTGGTCGGCGGGCGCATAGGGTCGGGGTATGTCGTTGAAGAGCCTCGCGTTGATCGAGAACTGGCCGGTCCCCACCGCTGCGGCGGGTGTCGTGCGGGCCGACGGTACGGTCCTGGGCACGCACGGACCGGCCGGCCGGCGCTTCCCCCTGGCCTCGGTCACCAAGCCGCTGGCGGCGTACGCCGCGCTCGTGGCCCACGAGGAGGGCGCGATCGAGCTGGACGAGCCCGCCGGGCCGCCCGGCGCGACGGTCCGGCATCTGCTGGCGCACACCTCGGGCCTGGCCTTCGACGAGCACAAGGTGATGGGCGCGCCCGGCGAGCGGCGGCTGTACTCCAACGCCGGGTTCGAGCAGCTCGGCGACCACATCGCCAAGGCGACGGACATCCCGTTCGCGGAGTATCTGCGGCAGGCCGTGCTGACCCCGCTGGGGATGGACGACACCTCCCTGGAGGGCTCCTGCGCCAAGGACGGCGTCTCGACCGTCGAGGACCTGCTGCGGTTCGCGGCCGAGGTGCAGGCACCGCGCCTGCTGGACCCGCGCACGGTGGCCGACGCGATGACCGTGCAGTACCCGGGCACCAAGGGCGTACTGCCGGGCTACGGCCACCAGAACCCCAACGACTGGGGCCTCGGCTTCGAGATCCGCGACGGCAAGTCCCCGCACTGGACGGGCGCCTCGTCCTCCCCGCGCACCTTCGGCCACTTCGGGCAGTCGGGCACCTTCCTGTGGATCGACCCGGCCGCCGGAGCGGCCTGCGTGGCGCTGACGGACCGGGCGTTCGGGCCGTGGGCGGTCGAGGCGTGGCCGCCCTTCACGGACGCCGTGCGCGCGGAGCTGTAGGGCCGGAAGAGGGCGGCGCTCAGTCGACCTTCTCGCCCGCGCGGGGCGCGGGCAGGGCGCCGAGCTTCTCGCCCGCCCCCTCGGTGTCGATGTGCGGCAGGACGCGGTCCATCCAGCGCGGCAGCCACCACGCGTGCGGGCCGAGCAGGGTCATCACCGCGGGCACCATCAGCAGCCGCACCACGGTCGCGTCGATGAGCACACTGACGGCGAGACCGAGCCCCAGCATCTTCACCACGATGTTGTCGCTGACGATGAACGCCGCGAACACGCTCACCATGATCAGCGCGGCACAGGTGATGACCCGCGCGGTGATCTCCAGCGCGTGCGCCACCGAGGCCTTCGCGTCGCCGGTGCGGATCCAGGCCTCGTGCACCCGGCTCAGCAGGAAGATCTCGTAGTCCATGCTCAGGCCGAAGATGATGGCGAACATCATCATCGGCACATAGCTCTCGATGGGCACCTTGCCGTTGACGCCCAGGGCGGGCCCGCCCCAGCCCCACTGGAAGACGGCGACGACCACACCGTAGGACGCGGTGATCGACAGCACGTTGAGGACGGCCGCCTTCACCGCGACCAGCAGACCGCGGAAGACCGTGAGGACGATCAGGAAGGCCAGCCCCACCACGACCCCGATGATCAGCGCCAGCCGTTCGGCGACGATGTCGCGGAAGTCGACCTGGGCGGCCGTGGTGCCGGTGACATAGCCCTCGGCGTCGGTGCCGGAGACCGACTTGGGCAGGGTGTCGTCCACGAGCCGGTTCACCAGGTCGGTGGTGTCCTGGTTCTGCGGGGACACCTTGGAGTAGACCGTGCCGATCAGGACGTCGCCGTCCTGCGTCGGGCTGAGCGGGGAGACGAACGCGGCCCCCGAGACACCGTTGAGGGCCTTCTGGACGTTCGAGGACAGGTCCGAGCGCTGCGAGTCGGGGACCGAGGTCTGGTCGACGACGACGGTGAGGGGCCCGTTGGAGCCGGGGCCGAAGGCGTCGGACATCAGGTCGAAGGCCCGCCGGTCGGTGAACGAGGTCGGGTCCGCGCCGTCGCCGAT
This sequence comes from Streptomyces sp. NPDC048600, assembly GCF_055587025.1. Classification (NCBI taxonomy): domain Bacteria; kingdom Bacillati; phylum Actinomycetota; class Actinomycetes; order Kitasatosporales; family Streptomycetaceae; genus Streptomyces; species Streptomyces sp. NPDC048600. The sequence goes on from NZ_JBVJGZ010000003.1 coordinate 347,469, forward strand.
GTGGCCGAGCTGGATCGTGAAGGCGGGGATCGCCAGCACCGCGATGACGGCGAGGCCCGCGGTCAGATAGCGCAGCGGATGGTGCTCGACGCGCTGGGCGTAGCGGTGCCAGGTGCCCGTGGCCTCCGCGCCGGGCTCGGCGCCGGCCTCGGCCTCGGCGACGGGCTTGCGCACGGTGTAGCGGTCGATACGGGTGCCGATCAGGCCGAGCAGGGCGGGGACCAGGGTCAGGGCGCCGAGGACCGCCGAGACGACCGTGACGGCCGCGGCGAGGCCCAGTTTCCCGATGAAGGACACCCCGGAGGCGTACAGGCCCATGAGGGCGACGATGACGGTGGTGCCGGAGACGAGCACGGCCCGTCCGCTGGTGGCGGCGGCGTGTCCGGCCGCGCGCACCGGATCGGCGCCGTCCATCAGGTTCTGCCGGTGCCGGGTGATCAGGAACAGGGCGTAGTCGATACCGACGCCGAGGCCGATCATCGTGGCGAGGGTGGGCGAGACGGTGGCGAAGGTGAACGCCGCGGCGAGCAGTCCGAGGCAGGCGAGGCCGCCGACCACCCCGATCAGGGCGGTGACCAGGGGAAGCCCGGCGGCGATCACACTGCCGAAGCCGATCAGCAGGACGACGATCGCGACGGCGAAGCCGATCAGCTCGCTGACCCGGTCGTCGGCCTCGGGCCGGGCCAGCTCGCCCAGCGAACCGCCGTACTCGACCTGGACACCGGCGCTCTTGAGCGGCTGCACGGCGTCGTCGACGCCGTCGAGGTAGCCGTCGCCGAGGGTGCTGGGCTGCTCGCTGAAGCGGATGGTGACGTAGGCGGTCTTCCCGTCGGAGGACACGGGTCCGACCTGGGAGGAGGTCGCGTCCAGCGGGTTCTGCACGGACAGGACGTGCGGCAGTTTCTGGAGGTCGCCGACGGTGGTCGACATCTGCGAGCTGTACGACGTCAGGGCCTTGTCGTCGTGCAGGACGATCTGGCTGCTGTAGCCGCCGGCCTGCGGGTCGTGCTTCTCGAGGACCTCCAGGCCCTTCTGGGACTGCGCGTCCGACAGGGAGAAGTTGTCGGAGTACTCGCCGCCGTAGAAGTGGTTGAGGGTCTGGAGCGCCCCGAGGGCGACCAGCCAGGCGATGATCACGATCACGAAGTGGCGTGCGCACCACTGGCCCAGTCCGCGCAGTCCCCCGGCCGGTGCCTCGCCCCGTCCCCCTGCTCCGTCACGAGCGGCCATGGTCGGGTCTCACTCCCTGCCGGGCGGGTGCCCTGGCCCTTCCCAGTAGACGCCCGGCGCCACCCGTCGGCATCTCGGGCCCCGCTAGGCCCTGTCCGCCCCAGGGCCCCCATCCGTCATGTCCGCCATCTCCCACATCAGCAGTTCCGCCCGCGACGCGGCGACGGCCGTCAGTTCCCTGGAGTCCGTGATCCGCACCGAGTCCCCCGCCGCGAGCGTCACCTCGTCCACCCGCACCTCGCCGCGTACGACGTGGACGTACACATGCGCCGCGTCCGGGACGGCCGTGCGCTCCCCGTCGGCCAGCCGCCGCACGTGCAGCAGGGCGCCGGCCTCGGGGACGGCGTACGGGGTGGAGTCGGCGATCCCCGTCACGGTGCCGTACACCGGGTCGCCGCCCGGGTCCCTCGGCGCCAGCCACATCTGAAGGAACGTCAGCGGGGTGTCCCCGTCGTTGCGTTCCACATGGCGGACCCCGGCCGCCGAGCTGAGGTGCTGCACGTCGCCCGGCCGCACCCGGGTCTCGCGGCCCGTGGAGTCGCGGTGGGTCAGCTCGCCCTCGACGACCCAGGTGATCAGCTCGGTGTGGCTGTGCGGGTGCTCGTCGAAGCCCGCGCCGGGCGCGAGGCGCTCCTCGTTGCAGGCGATCAGCGCGCCGAAACGGAGGTTGTCCGGGTCGTAGTGCGGCCCGAAGGAGAAGGCGTGCCAGGACTCGATCCCGGCCTGCGGTTCCCCGCCGCGGTAGCGCTCTGCGGCGCGCCGTACGTCCATCACGGACCCCACGGTAGACCCCGCGCGGACCCCCCGCCGACCCCCCATGACGCATGCTCCCGTCCGGATAAGGCAGTCTTGTCCCCGTGCCCGAACCCGAAGCCCGCACCCCGGCAGCCGCAGCGCGTCCCGCCCATCCGCACTCCGCGACGCTGAAGCGGCTGGAGAGGTCCTCCGGATCGCTCGCCGCCCAGGCCATCGCGCGGATGGACGAGACGCTGCCGTGGTACCGGGCGATGCCGCCGGAGAACCGCTCCTGGATCGGGCTCGTCGCCCAGGCGGGTATCGCCGCCTTCACCGAGTGGTTCCGGCACCCGGACGCCCCGCAGGCCATCTCCACCGATGTGTTCGGCACCGCGCCGCGCGAGCTGACCCGGGCGATCACGCTGCGCCAGACCGTGGAGATGGTGCGCACCACCATCGAGGTCATGGAGAGCGCGATCGACGAGGTCGCCGCCCCGGGCGACGAGCGCGTGCTGCGCGAGGCACTGCTGGTCTACGCCCGCGAGATCGCCTTCGCCACCGCGCAGGTCTACGCGCAGGCCGCCGAGGCACGGGGTGCCTGGGACGCGCGCCTGGAGTCGCTGGTGGTGAACGCGGTGCTGAGCGGCGAGGCCGACGAGGGCGCCGTCTCCCGGGCCGCGGCGCTGGGCTGGAACGCGCCGGACCATGTGTGCGTGGTGCTGGGCACGGCACCCGACGGCGACTCCGAGCTGACCGTGGAGGCCATCCGGCGGGCGGCGCGGCACGCCAAGCTCCAGGTGCTCACGGGGGTGCTGGGCGACCGCCTGGTGGTCATCGCGGGCGGCAGCGACAACCCGCTGGGCGTGGCGAAGTCGCTGATCGGACCGTTCGCCGCGGGGCCCGTCGTCGCCGGGCCCGTGGTGCCGGACCTGCTGGCCGCCACCCGGTCCGCGCAGGCCGCCGCGGCCGGACTGAAGGCCTGTTCGGCGTGGCAGGACGCGCCGCGGCCGGTGCTGGCGGACGATCTCCTGCCGGAGCGCGCCATCGCCGGAGACCCGAGTGCGCGCGAGCAGTTGGTGGAGGAGATCTACAGACCGCTCGAGGAGGCCGGATCGGCGCTCCTGGAGACGCTGAGCGTGTATCTGGAACAGGCGAGCAGTCTGGAGGGCGCGGCGCGGATGCTGTTCGTGCATCCCAACACCGTGCGCTACCGGCTTCGACGTGTGACTGACGTCACGGGCTGGTCGCCGTCGGATGTTCGGTCCGCGTTCACGCTGCGGATCGCGCTGATCCTGGGTCGACTGGCCGACGGTGACCTGCCTCTCTAGCGCATTGTCGGAAGCCCACAAAACCCCCTCGTGTTCTTCGTCCTAGTCCCCACGGGCGGCCGTGGCCGTCCACAAGAGAGAGTGTGAGAGTGTTCGTACTCGTCGCTCCCGGCCAGGGCGCTCAGACGCCCGGCTTCCTGACCCCCTGGCTCGAACTGCCCGGCGCCGCCGACCGGCTGGCCGCCTGGTCCGAGACCATCGGTCTGGACCTCGCCCACTACGGCACGCAGGCCGACGCCGACGCGATCCGCGACACGGCGGTCGCCCAGCCCCTGCTGGTCGCCGCCGGGATACTGTCCGCCTCGGCACTGGGTGCCACCACGCCGGGCGCCGTCGCGGGTCACAGCGTCGGTGAGATCACCGCCGCCGCCTTCGCCGGAGTCCTGGACGACACCGCGGCCCTCACCCTCGTGCGCAAGCGCGGTCTGGCCATGGCCGAGGCCGCGGCGATCACCGAGACCGGTATGTCGGCCCTGCTGGGCGGCGACCCCGAGGTCTCCGTCGCGCACCTGGAGAAGCTGGGCCTGACCCCGGCGAACGTCAACGGCGCCGGCCAGATCGTCGCCGCGGGCACGCTGGAGCAGCTCGCCGTGCTGGCCGAGGACAAGCCCGAGGGCGTCCGGAAGATCGTTCCGCTCAAGGTCGCCGGCGCCTTCCACACGCACCACATGTCCCCCGCGGTCGACGCGCTCGCGAAGGCCGCCGAGGAGCTGACCCCGGCCGACCCGAAGATCGCCTACGTCTCCAACAAGGACGGCCGCACCGTCGACTCCGGCGCGGAGGTCCTCTCCCGTCTGGTCGGCCAGGTCGCCAACCCGGTCCGCTGGGACCTGTGCATGGAGACGTTCAAGGAACTCGGTGTGACGGCGCTGATCGAGGTCTGCCCCGGCGGTACCCTGACCGGTCTGGCCAAGCGTGCGCTCCCCGGCGTCGCGACGCTGGCCCTGAAGACCCCCGACGATCTCGACGCGGCCCGCGCGCTCATGGCCGAGCACGCCTGACGCGACGTCCCCAGAAGGAGCCGAACGGACATGCCGAAGATCAAGCCCTCCAAGGGCGCCCCGTACGCGCGCATCCTGGGTGTGGGCGGCTACCGGCCGACCCGGGTCGTGCCCAACGAGGTGATCCTCGAGACGATCGACTCCTCCGACGAGTGGATCCGTTCGCGCTCCGGCATCCAGACCCGTCACTGGGCGAACGACGAGGAGACGGTCGCCGCGATGTCCGTCGAGGCGTCCGGCAAGGCCGTCGCCGACGCGGGCATCGAGGCCGCGCAGATCGGCGCGGTGATCGTCTCCACCGTCTCGCACTTCAAGCAGACCCCGGCCGTGGCCACCGAGATCGCCGACAAGCTGGGCACGAACAAGGCCGCCGCCTTCGACATCTCGGCCGGCTGCGCGGGCTTCGGCTACGGCCTGACCCTCGCCAAGGGCATGATCGTCGAGGGTTCGGCCGAATACGTCCTGGTCATCGGTGTCGAGCGGCTCAGCGACCTGACCGATCTGGAGGACCGCGCGACGGCCTTCCTGTTCGGTGACGGCGCGGGCGCGGTCGTCGTCGGCCCCTCGGACGTGCCCGCGATCGGCCCCACGGTCTGGGGCAGCGAGGGCGACAAGTCCGAGACCATCAAGCAGACCGTGCCGTGGACGGACTTCCGCGACGGCACCGTGGAGCGGTTCCCGGCCATCACCCAGGAGGGCCAGGCCGTCTTCCGCTGGGCCGTGTTCGAGATGGCGAAGGTCGCCAAGGAGGCGCTGGACGCCGCCGGGATCTCGCCCGAAGAACTGGACGTCTTCATCCCTCACCAGGCGAACGAGCGGATCATCGACTCGATGGTGAAGACCCTCAAACTGCCGGAGTCCGTCACCGTCGCCCGCGACGTGCGCACCACCGGCAACACCTCGGCCGCCTCGATCCCGCTCGCGATGGAGCGGCTCCTGGCGACCGGGGAGGCGAAGAGCGGTGACACCGCGCTCGTCATCGGCTTCGGGGCGGGTCTGGTCTACGCCGCCACGGTCGTTACCCTCCCCTAGGCACACCGCCACACCCTCTGAGAAACATCTACGAAGGAGCGCCGACATGGCCGCCACTCAGGAAGAGATCGTCGCCGGTCTCGCCGAGATCGTGAACGAGATCGCCGGCATCCCGGTCGAGGACGTCCAGCTGGACAAGTCCTTCACCGACGACCTGGACGTCGACTCGCTGTCCATGGTCGAGGTCGTCGTCGCCGCCGAAGAGCGCTTCGACGTCAAGATCCCGGACGACGACGTCAAGAACCTGAAGACGGTCGGTGACGCCACCGACTACATCCTCAAGCACCAGGCCTGATCTTCCGATCAACCCCCTGGGCTGACTGCCCCGCCACCCGGCGGTGGCGCCGCTGATTCCTCGATTCTGGAGAACGAATTCCCGTGAGCTCGACCAATCGCACCGTGGTCGTCACCGGTATCGGCGCAACCACACCGCTGGGTGGCGACGTGGCCTCCACCTGGGAGGGCCTGGTTGCCGGCAAGTCCGGTGTCAAGCCCCTGGAGCAGGAGTGGGCCGCCGAGCAGGCCGTCCGCATCGCCGCTCCGGTCGCCGTGGAGCCGACCGAGATCATCCCCCGGCCGCAGGCCCGCCGCCTCGACCGCTCGGCGCAGTTCGCGCTGGTCGCCGCTCAGGAGGCCTGGAAGGACGCCGGGTTCACCGGCAGGGCCGGCGAGGACAGCAGTGTCGACCCCGACCGCCTCGGCGCGGTCATCGCCTCCGGCATCGGCGGCGTGACGACCCTGCTCGACCAGTACGACGTGCTCAAGGAGAAGGGCGTCCGCCGCGTCTCCCCGCACACCGTCCCCATGCTCATGCCGAACGGCCCGTCGGCGAACGTCGGTCTGGCCGTGGGCGCCCGCGCGGGCGTGCACACGCCGGTCTCGGCGTGCGCGTCCGGCGCCGAGGCGATCGGCTACGCCATCGAGATGATCCGCTCCGGCCGCGCGGACATCGTCGTGGCCGGCGGCACCGAGGCGGCGATCCACCCGCTGCCCATCGCCGCGTTCGGCAACATGATGGCGATGTCCAAGAACAACGACGACCCGCAGGGCGCCTCGCGTCCCTACGACACCGGCCGCGACGGCTTCGTTCTCGGCGAGGGCGCGGGCGTTGTCGTCCTGGAGTCCGCGGAGCACGCGGCGAAGCGCGGGGCCCGCGTGTACGCCGAGGCCGTCGGCCAGGGCATCTCCGCCGACGGCCACGACATCGTGCAGCCGGAGCCGGAGGGGCGGGGCATCTCGCACGCCCTCCAGAACCTGCTCGACAACACCGACCTCGACCCGGCCGAGATCGTGCACGTGAACGCGCACGCGACGTCCACGCCGGCCGGTGACATCGCCGAGCTGAAGGCTCTGCGCAAGGTGTTCGGTGACGACGCCGACCACATGGCGGTGTCCGCGACCAAGTCGATGACCGGTCACCTGCTCGGTGGCGCCGGCGGTGTCGAGACCGTCGCGACCGTGCTCGCGCTGTACCACCGACTGGCTCCGCCGACCATCAACATCGAGAACCTCGACCCCGAGGCCGAGGCCAACGCGGATGTCGTGCGCGGCGAAGCCCGCAAGCTGCCCGTGGAGGGTCGTATCGCCGCTCTGAACGACTCGTTCGGGTTCGGTGGGCACAACGTGGTGTTGGCGTTCCGTACGGTGTGAGCTGCGCCGCTTGGCTGAAGTCGGCCCGGGTTTCGTGACGAAGCCCGGGCCGACTCGCCGTTTCACCCCCACTCCCCTTTCGGGTGCGGGCCGGTGGCCGCTTTTCGCGCAGTTCCCCGCGCCCCTAAAAGCAGACCGCTCTCGCGAACTGAACCGTCTCATCCCCGGGTGCGGACCGGTGACCGCTCCTCGCGCAGTTCCCCGCGCCCCTAAAAGCAGACCGCTCTCGCGAACTGAACCGTCTCATCCCCGGGTGCGGACCGGTGACCGCTCCTCGCGCAGTTCCCCGCGCCCCTAAAAGCAGGGCACTCCCGCACCCGACGACAAAGAGAAGCAACTCAGGGGCGCGAGGAACTGCGCAAAGAGCGACCACGCCCCGCACCCGACCCCTGAGGGAAGCCCCCAAGGGGCGCGGGGAACTGCGCGAAAAGCGAACGCGACCCGCACCCGACGACAAAGAGCAACCCCCCTCAGGGGCGCGGGGAGCTGCGCGAGAGGTGACCGTGGGCCGCACTCCTCGCGAGCGGCAAGTGCGGCTGTCAGACGACCTGGTGGAGCCAGCGGACCGGGGCGCCCTCGCCGGCGTAGCGGAAGGGCTCGAGTTCGTCGTCCCAGGGCTTGCCTAGGAGTTTGGTCAGCTCCCCTTCCAGATCAGTCTCACCGCGCTGACTGCGGAGCAGGGCCGCCCGCAGCCGGTCCTCGGGGATGAGGATGTCACCGTGGATGCCGGTGACGGCGTGGAAGATGCCGAGGTCGGGCGTGCAGCTGTAGCGCTCGCCCTCGGTGGTGGAGCTGGGCTCGGCGGTCACCTCGAACCGCAGCAGATGCCAGCCACGCAGCGCGGAGGCGAGCTTGGAGGCCGTGCCGGCCTGGCCCTGCCAGGAGAACTCCGAGCGCCAGGTGCCCGGCGCGGCGGGCTGGCGGATCCAGTCGAGGTTGACGCGGGTGCCGAGCACCCCGGCGACGGCCCACTCGACGTGCGGGCACAGCGCGCGCGGAGCGGAGTGCACGTACAGAACTCCACGTGTCGTCACCGGGACCTCCGGGCAGAGCGGGACAGGCGGGCCGAGCGGCTGGCAGGACAGCCACGCTGATGGCGAGGCTACCGTGCGGCGGGGCAAGGAGTGTGACGTACCGTCGGTCCCGGTACCCGGAAACACACACCATTCACCCGGCAGGACGCCTGTGCGTGTCCGGAGCGTCACGGTCGGCGTATCCGGGAACTCCCGGACGTTGTCATGGTGGGGGTCGGGCGGGACGACGCCTGTCCGTCGGCCGAGGGGATCAGCAGGATGCGCAACCGTGTCTGGAGCGTCGCCGCCGTGCTGACGGCTGCCGTCGTCGGCGTCGCCGCGTGCGACGCGGTGGGCGGGAACTCCCCCTCGCCGACCGGCACCCGGGCCGCGCCCTCGCCCTCGCCGACGCCGGTGTGGGACCGCAGCCCCGGGTCGGTCGCGGCGGTGGGCGACTCGATCACCCGCGCCTTCGACGCGTGCGGGGTGCTGTCGGACTGCCCGGAGGTGTCCTGGGCGACCGGGAGCAGCGCGGAGGTGGACAGTCTCGCGGTCCGGCTGCTGGGGCGGACCCGGGCGGCGGAGCGCAGCTGGAACTACGCGGTGACCGGGGCCCGGATGGCCGATCTCCCGGGTCAGATGGCGCGGGCGGTGACCCGCTCCCCGGAGCTGGTCACGGTGATGGCGGGGGCCAACGACGCCTGTCGGCAGTCCGCCGCGGCGATGACCCCGGTGGCGGACTTCCGGGCCTCCTTCGAGGACGCGCTGCACACCCTGCGCCGCTCGCTGCCGAAGGCGCAGGTGTATGTGGCGAGCGTGCCCGATCTGAAGCGGCTGTGGTCGCAGGGCCGGACCAGCGACCTGGGCAAGCAGGTGTGGAAGCTGGGCATCTGCCCCTCGATGCTGGCCGACGCTGACGCGCTGGACGCGGCGGCCGACGAGCGGCGCGCGACGGTGCAGCGGCGCGTGGAGGAGTACAACGAGGTGCTGCGGGAGGTGTGCGCGAAGGACGAGCGCTGCCGCTTCGACGGGGGCGCGGTGTACGCGTACCGCTTCGGCGGCGCGCAGCTCAGCCGCTGGGACTGGTTCCATCCGAGTGTCGACGGACAGGCCCGGCTCGCGGAGATCGCCTACCGGACCGTGACGGCGAAGGACGCCTGACCCGGGGCCTGTCCGGCAGGCCTTAGGCTCCCCTCGTGATCGAACACTTTGGAACACTTTCCGACGGCACCCCGGTCCACCGCTGCACCCTGGAGCGGGCGGGCGTCCGGGTGCGGGTGCTGTCGTACGGCGGCATCGTGCAGTCCGTCGAGACGCCGGACCGCGAGGGGCAGCGGGCGGACGTGGTGCTGGGGTTCGCCTCCCTCGACGGCTATCTGGCGCTTCCCGGGCCGTACTTCGGGGCGCTGGTCGGGCGGTACGCGAACCGGATCGCGGCCGGCCGCTTCCCGCTGGACGGGCTGACCTACGCGCTGGAGCAGAACAGCGGGCCCAACTCCCTGCACGGCGGCGCGTACGGCTTCGACAAGCGAGTGTGGGACCTGACGCCGGTGGAGCACGGCGTACGGCTGTCCCGGGTCTCCCCGCACGGCGAGGAGGGCTTCCCGGGGCGTCTGGAGGTGTCGGCGCAGTACACGCTGGACGCGTCGGGCGCGCTGCGCATCGCCTACGAGGCGGTCACCGACACGCCGACCGTGGTGAACCTGACGAACCACAGCTACTTCAACCTGGCCGGGGCCGGGCCCGCAGGCGGCCACGAACTGCGTGTGGACGCCTCGCGCTACACCCTCGCCGACGCCGATCTGATCCCGACCGGCGAGTTCGCCGACGTCACCGGCACCCGCTTCGACTTCCGCGCGCCGCGCCGCATCGGGGCGGGCTACGACCACAACTTCGTGCTGGACAAGGGTGTGACGACGGAGCCCGTCGAGGTGGCCGAGCTGTACGACCCGGAGTCCGGGCGGGTCCTGACGGTGTCCACCACCGAGCCGGGTCTGCAGCTCTACACCGCCGAGCATCTGTCGGCCCCGTTCGCGCCGGGCGACGGGGTCGCGCTGGAGACCCAGCACTTCCCGGACTCCCCCAACCGTCCGGAGTTCCCGAGCACGGTGCTGCGGCCGGGGCAGGTGTTCCGCTCGGCGTCGGTGTACGCCTTCTCGGCGCGCTGAGGCGGCGGGCGCGGTTCCGGCGTCGTGAGGCGGGGTAGGACCTCGCTTCTCCACGGCGACGAAAGGAACTGAAGTCACGTGCGTCTCATACGTGTTCGGACGGGCGTCATCGGGGTCGGGCTGTTACTCGCGGCGGGGCTCCCGGCCCCGTTCACCTCGGCGGCCGCCGAAGCACCGGCCGTCGAGGCACCTGGCGCAGAGGCACCGGCCGTCGAGTCACCGGCCGTCGAGTCACCGACCGTCGAGGAGCGGCGGCTGGAGCAGGCGGTGCCCCAGGAGATCCTGCGCCGGTCGGGATTCGACTCCGTGGCACCGGAGTTCGCACGGGAGCTCGGCCGGGCGGACTCCTACGCGCAGGCCCGCCGGACCGTCGTACGCGCCGGGTCGGCCCTGTGGCGGCGGGCGGTGGACCGGGCCCAGGGGCGCGGCCCGGCCGGCGGGGACCTGAGCCGGGACGACGACCGGCCGCTGTACTGGGCGCGGCTCGGTCTGACCAGGGAAGTACGGGCGTTCCAGCCGGAGTTCGAGCTGACGGACGCCCGGCGGGCCGCGCTGCTGGACGCCCTGGAGCGGACCTCGCGCGGGCAGGACGACATCCGTCTGCCGCACGGCAAGGGCGTCCGGCGGGTCCTGGTCACCGGCTTCGACCCGTTCACGCTGGACCGGGACATCCGGATCTCCAACCCGTCCGGGGCGAGCGCGCTGGCGCTGGACGGCACGGTGATCGAGACGGCCGCCGGCCCGGCGCGGGTGGAGACGGCCGTGTTCCCGGTGCGCTGGCGGGACTTCGCCGAGGGCACGGTCGAGCGGACGCTGCGGCCGTATCTGGCGCGTGCCGATCTGTTCGCGACCGTGAGCCAGGGCCGGGTGGGCAGGTTCGACGTCGAGCGCACCAACGGGGCCTGGCGGGGCGGCTTCCCGGACAACGACAACATCTCCCGCACGGAGACCGTGCCGGTCGCTGACCCGGCCACGCAGCCGCAGTGGACGTCCACGACGCTGCCGTACGCGCGGATCACGACGGCGGCGACGGGGCGTTTCCCCGTGTACGACAACACGTCGGTGACCGAGATCCCGGCGGGCGGCACCGACCCCGTGGTGCGTCCGGACGGGCCGACGCCCGGTTCGGCCGCGCGGGCCGGTGGCGGCGGGAACTATCTGTCGAACGAGATCGCCTACCGGGCCACGCTGCTGCGCGACCGGCTCGGGCTGGGCGGGACCCTGCCGGGCGGGCATGTGCACACACCGGTGCTGCAGTTCGGGGCCGGGAACACCACGGAGGTGACCGACCCCGAGTTCGTGCGCAACCGGCTGGACATCGTCGCCCAGGTGCGGGCGGTCCTCGCGGTGGCCGTCAGTGCGACGGGGCGAACGCGAGGCTGACGCCGAGGCCCGCCAGCAGGGAGCCGATGACCTTGTTGAGGACCTTCTGGGCGCGCAGCATCGCGGTCCTCATGCGCTCCTGCGAGAAGAACACGGCGACCACGCCGAACCACAGCAGATGGGCGAGCGACATGAACAGGCCGTAGCCCGCCTGCTGCCACAGCGGTGTGCCGGGGCCGACCACCTGGGCGAAGGTAGAGACGACGAACAGGGTCGTCTTGGGGTTGAGGACGTTGGTGAGGAAGCCGCCGCGCAGCGCGGCGAGCGGGGTCAGGCCGGTGTGCTGCTCCAGGTCGACCTTCAGCTCGCCGCGGGTGCGGAAGGTGCGCACGCCGATGTACACGAGGTAGGCGGCGCCGGTGAGCTTGATGACGGTGAACAGGAAGGTGGAGGACGCGATCAGCAGGCCCACGCCGAGCATGGTGTAGGTGACGTGGACCAGCACACCGGCGGCGACTCCGGTGGCGGCGAGCAGTCCGGTGCGGCGGCCGTGCAGATAGCTGTTGCGGACGATCATGGCGAAGTCGGCGCCGGGGGCGATGACGGCCAGGACGGTGATGACGGCGACGGCGAGTATCTCGGTCACGCGGTGACGTTCTCCTCTTCTGTCTCGTCCTCCACGGCCCCTTCGCCCACGGTCTCCTCGCCGAGCAGCTCACGGGCCATGAGGGTGGCGCCCGCGACCGCGCCCGGCATCAGGAAGACCGCCACGAAGGGCACCAGGAAGGCCAGGGCGAGGGGCGTTCCGAAGCCCCAGACCAGGGTTCTGCGGGAGCGCAGCAGGGTGAGGCGGTCGCGCAGTTCGACACCGCGGCGCTGGAGGGCGACGGCGGCCAGTTCCTCGGTGAGGAAGAAGCCGGTGACGACGAAGCCGAGCACGGGCACGACGGTCTGGCCGAAGACGGGGACGAGCCCCAGCGCGAACAGCAGCACACCCCAGCACAGGGCCCGTGCGACGATGCGCAGGCTGTCCCGGGCGGAGATCCACAGTTCCCGCCACAGCGGCAGCCCCGACTCGGGGGCGGTGCCGTCGGGCGACACGTCCCGGTCGACCCGCTCCGACAGGCTCTCGTAGAACGGCTGCCCGATCAGCAGGGTCACCGCGGTGAAGGTGAGCACGGAGAGCAGCATGCCGAGCGCCCACAGCACGACGGTGAGGAAGCCGCGGAGCAGGCCGTCCCAGGGACTCGACCAGTCGTCGGCGAACGGCGTCGCCCATGTCACGAAGTCGTCGCCCCAGACGGCCAGCGCCACCAGCGCGCCGGCGTACAGCACCAGTGTGATCAGACCGGGGATCAGCCCGAACTCGTACTGCTTCCCGTGCCGGGCCACCCACCGCTGGCCCTTCACGAGGTACTTGAAACCCACCCCGAGATCGCGCATGGGCGCACTCTATCGGGCGACGATCGGGCCGCTCGGGGGGCGGTTGGCCCACGGGCGCCTCTTGTTGCGGTTGAGTCGAACAGGTACGTCTCGCCGTACCGATCCCAGGAAGCCCGGAGGAGGTACGTGTGCGCACCACCGCAAGCGCTCTGATCGCCCTCGCTCTCCCGGCCGGCTCCTTCGCTCACTCCCAGAGGGAATTCCCGCAGGTGGCTCGGGCATTGTTGATCACGGCGCAGACCCGCAGAGGCTGAGTCGACGTTGAAGGAGAGCGGATGACGCAGGAGATCCACGGCACCGTCGCCGACGGCTACGAGGCGGTACGCGAGGAGTTCGCCGCGTTCGTGGCGGACGAGCGCCCCGATTACGAGGGGCAGTTGTGCGCCTATGTGCACGGCAGACAGGTCGTGGACCTGTGGTCCGGCGACGGCGCGCGGGGCGACTCGCTGTACGGCGTGTTCTCCACGACCAAGGGTGCGGCGCACCTCGTGGTGGCGCTGCTCGTGCAGGACGGCACCCTCGAACTGGACCGGAAGGTCACCTACTACTGGCCGGAGTTCGGCGCCGAGGGCAAGGGTTCGGTGACCCTGCGGGATCTGCTGGCGCACCGGGCGGGTGTGGTGGGGCTGGACGCCGGGTTCAGCCGGGCGGAGCTGGCCGACGACCGGCTCGTCGCCGAGCGGCTGGCCGACCAGAAGCCGTTCTGGCGGCCCGGCACGGCGTTCGGCTACCACGCGCTGGTGATCGGCGCGCTCACCGGTGAAGTCGTGCGGCGGGCGACCGGCCGGACGACCCAGGACCTGTTCGAGGAGCGGGTCCGGGCGCCGTACGGGCTGGACTTCTACCTCGGTCTGCCCGAGGCGCTGGAGCCGCGCTACCGCAGTGTCCAGCCGCTGGAGCCCACGCCGCAGCAGCAGGCCGCGCTGGACGCGGCACCGACCGGGCGTCACTCGCTGACCTCGATCGCCTTCAACACGCACGTCCCGGACCCCGGGGAGCTGGTGGACCACGCCAACTCCCGTGCCGTACGGGCGAAGGGTCCCGCCTCGGCGGGCGGGGTCGCCGCCGCGCGCGGGATCGCCGGGATGTACGCGGCGGCGATCAGCGAGGTGGAGGGGCGTCCGCCGCTGCTGAAGCCGGACACCGTCGCCGAGGTCGGCCAGATCCACTCCGTCGGCCACGATCTGGTGGCCCGCATGCACAAGGCGTTCGGGCTGGGCTTCCAGGCGACCGCGGCGAACTGGTACCCGTTCCTCGGCGCCGGGTCCTTCGGCCACAGCGGCGCGGGCGGCTCCCAGGGGTTCGCCGACCCGCGCTCCGGGCTGGCGTACGGCTACACGCGGCGCCGGTGTTCCTTCCCCGGCGGGGCGGCCCTGGAGAACGAGCGGTTCGTGAAGGCCGTGCACGACGTGGCTCTGGCCGGCTGACTGTGGACGGCTGACGGCTGACGGCTGACCGGACGGCTGACCGGACGGGCAAGGGCCGCACCCCACGTCCAGGGGTGCGGCCCTCGTCCTACGCAACGACGGATGTCAGACGAGCGTCACGGTGATGTTCCCGCGGATCGCCTTCGAGTACGGGCAGATCTCGTGGGCCTGCTTGATCAGCGTGGCCGCCGTCTCGGCGTCGGCGTTCGGGATGTCGGCCGAGATCTCGACGATGATGCCGAAGCCGTCCTCGTTCTTGCCGATGCCGACCTTCGCGGTGACGGTCGAGCCGGAGACGTCGGCGCCCTCCTGGCGCGCGGCGACGGCCAGCGCGCCCTGGAAGCAGGCGCTGTAGCCGGCGGCGAACAGCTGCTCCGGGTTGGTGCCGGCGCCGCTGCCGCCCATCGCGACGGGCGGGTTCACCACGACGTCGAGTTTCCCGTCGTCGGTGGCGACCCGGCCGTCACGGCCGTTCTCGGCGGTGGCGACGGCCGTGTACAGGACATCGGACTGCTGGATGGGCATACGGTGCTCTTCCTCTTCGTCCGCGACGACTCGCGCCCACGATCGCCGACGGGTTCGGAAAGAAGTTACCGCATACCGGAAAGGTGACACCAGGGCCGGTGCCACGCCTCCGGGTTTCGGGTTTCGGGTTTCGGGTTTTTCGGGTTTCGGCTACAGCTTGACGATCATCTTTCCGGTGTTGTCGCCGCGGAGGACCCCGAGGAACGCCTCCAGGTTGTTCTCGATGCCCTCGACGACCGTCTCGCGATACTTCAGCGCGCCCGAGGCGACCCAGGGGCCGACCTCGCGCACGAACTGCGGCTGGAGGTCGTTGTGGTCGTTGACCAGGAGGCCCTCGATGCGGCCGCGGGTCTGGATCAGCCGGGCGAGGTTCCTCGGGCCGGGGGCCGGCTCGGTGTTGTTGTAGACCGAGATCATGCCGCAGACGGCGATCCGGCCGCCCTGGTTCAGGGAGCCGATCGCGGCCTCGAGGTGGTCGCCGCCGACGTTGTCGAAGTACACGTCGACGCCGTTCGGCGCGGCCGCGCGCAGCTGCTCGGAGACGGGACCGCTCTTGTAGTTGAAGGCGGCGTCGAAGCCGTACTCCTCGACCAGCAGCTTGACCTTGTCGTCGGAGCCCGCCGAGCCGATCACCCGCGAGGCGCCCTTCAGCTTCGCTATCTGGCCGACCTGGCTACCGACCGCACCCGCGGCGCCGGAGACGAACACGATGTCGCCCTCCTTGAAGGCGGCCGTGCGCAGCAGGCCCGCGTACGCGGTGAGGCCGGGCATGCCCAGTACGCCGAGGTACGTGGACAGGGGCGCGGCGTTCGCGTCGACCTTGATGGCGTGCTTGCCGCCCAGGACGGCGTACTCGCGCCAGCCGAGGAAGTGCAGCAGGTGGTCTCCGACCTCGATGCCCTCGGCGTTCGAGGCGACGACCTCGCCGACCGCGCCGCCCTGCATGACCTTGCCGAGCTCGAACGGGTCGACGTAGGACTTGGCGGCGCTCATACGGCCGCGCATGTACGGGTCGACCGACAGGTACAGGTTCCGCACCAGGACCTGCCCCTCGCCGGGGGTCGGGACCTCGGTCTCCACCAGGGCGAAGTCCTCGGCCTTGGGCCAGCCGACGGGACGGCTGAGCAGGTGCCACTCGCGGTTGATCATGGGGGGTGCCTTTCGGGATCGCCTGGGGCTGGGCCGCCGGGGCCGGGGGAGATTACTTCAGCGTCTGAAACAACCATGAGGGTGAATATTTCAGGTTGTCAAGTAATCGGGGTAGAGTTGGACCATGGCCCATCCCTCGCGACCCCGTCCCGACGAGCTGACCCTCGAGGTCGTCGACCTCATCGCGTCGGTCGTCGCCCGCTATCACGAGGAGTACGAGGAGGCTGCGGCCGAGCATGCGCTGACCGGGGCGCAGGCGAAGCTGCTGGGGTTGCTGACGCTCGAGCCGCTGCCCATGCGGAAGCTGGCGCAGCGGCTGAAGTGCGAGCCGTCGAATGTGACCGGGATCGTGGATCGGCTGGAGGCGCGGGGGCTTGTGTCCCGGCAGCCGGATCCCGCCGACCGGCGGGTGAAGGTGGCGGTGGTCACGGAGGAGGGGCGGGGGGTGGCGCGGAGTCTGCGGGAGTCTCTGCGGTTCGCCCGGGAGCCGCTGGCGGGGTTGTCCGTCGAGGAGCGGGTTTCCCTCCGGGGGTTGTTGCAGAGGATGCTCGACTCTTCGCCGTAGGGGTTGACGACGGTCGTCGACTGCGGCAGTTCGCGCAGTTCCCCGCGCCCCTACAGGGGTTTCGCTCGGGTCGGCCGATACGTGCGCTGCCCCGGGCAACAGGGGCGTCCCGCCCTCGGTTGTCGGCTTTCCACCGGACGTGGTTGCTCGCGCAGTTCCCCGCGCCCCCAAAAGAAGGGCGTCTCGCTCGCGCGTAGCCGGGCGCCACTGAAGACGACCCCTCAGGCACACGCCCTCAAGGGGCGCGGGGAACTGCGCGAACGGCCACAGCCGAGCCGCGCGTCGGCACGAGACACCAAGCCCCAGACACCCAAGGCGGCGCGGGGAACTGCGCGAGCAACCACGTCCGAGCCGCAAGCCAGCAACGGACACCAAGCCGCACACACCCAAGGGGCGCGGGGAACTGCGCGAACGGCCACAGCCGAGCCGCGCGTCGGCACGAGACACCGAGCCACGAACGCCCAAGGGGCGCGGGGAACTGCGCGAGCAACCACGTCCGAGCCGCAAGTCGACAATGCACACCAAGCCCGCAGGGACCTGAGGGGCGCGGGGAACTGCGCGAATGGCGATGCCGGCGGGGGTTACGCACACCACCACAGGAAGCGGTTGCAGGTTTCCGAAGGGGTGGGGCGGGGGTTCTTGGGCGGCGTCGAGGTGGGGCCCTGGGACGCCGGGGCCGGGTCCTGGGTGGGGGGCGGGTTGCCCGCCGACGTCGGCGCCGAGGCGGCGGAGGAGGGCGGCGGCGCCGAACTCGGCACCGCCTCCGGCGACGCGGACCGGCTCGCCGAGTCCGAGTCCGAGTCCGAGGGCGAAGGGGAGGCGGTCGGCGAAGCCGAGTCGCGAGGACCCGGCACCTCGGAAGCCGCCGGGTCGGAGAGCGGGTCGGCCGAGGGGTCGGCACCCACCTCTCCGGAGGTACCACCGTCCGGCCCCTGGCCACTCCCCGCCACGGCCGGCTCCGGCGAGGACCCCGGCGCCTCCAGGCCGAGCTCGGCCAGCCCGAGACCACCCGCGGCCAGCACGAAGCCCACGGCTATCAGCACCGTCCGGCGACGCCGGCGCCGATGCGCGGCCGCCTTGCGGTCCCGGCGGCTCACACCCGAGCGCCGCGAAGCACGACCGGGCGACGGCTCGGCCGGAGCCCCCTCCGCCTCGCGGGACGGACCCGCCGCGAACCCCTCCGCCTCGCGGTACGGACCTGCCGCGGCACCCTCCACCCCGCCGGCGGAACCCCCGCCGGCAGCGCCCCCCTCGCGCGCGAGTTCGTCGTCGTACGCGGGCTCCGCGGGCAGGCGGTCGGCCGGGAGGCCGCATCCCGGGCAGGCGAGCGCGCCGTTGAGGTGCCGTCGGCAGGGGTGGCAGTAGTCCATGACGCCGGAAGATTAAGTTCCCGACACATCACGTTCCTAGGCGTCCCCGTGAAGGTTCTGTAGGGAACCGGCCGTTCCGGCGTGGCACGTTGAGAACGCGGGGTTTCGAAAGTACCGAAACCGTTATCTGTGCGACCCATTGACACCTCCACCACCCCGTCCTTACTGTCACGCCAGCATTTCGAACGCATGTCGAAATATCGAACAGAGCCTACGTTCACGAGGGGCAACTGCCGTGCGCATCACCGGAATCAGCACACACGTGGTCGGGACGCCCTGGCGCAACCTGACGTACGTACAGGTGCACACCGACGAGGGCATCACCGGGGTCGGTGAGACCCGGATGCTGGGCCACACCGACGCGCTGCTCGGCTATCTGCGGGAGGCGGAGGCGAACCACATTCTCGGCTCCGACCCGTTCGCCGTCGAGGACCTGGTGCGGCGGATGAAGTACGGCGACTACGGCCGGGCCGGCGAGATCGTGATGTCCGGGATCGCCGTCGTGGAGATGGCCTGCTGGGACATCAAGGGCAAGGCCCTGGGCGTGCCCGTCTGGCAGCTCCTCGGCGGCAAGGTCACCGACCGGGTGAAGGCGTACGCGAACGGCTGGTACACCACCGAGCGCACGCCCGAGGCGTACCACAAGGCCGCGAAGGGCGTGATCGAGCGCGGCTACAAGGCGCTGAAGATCGACCCGTTCGGGACCGGGCACTTCGAGCTCGACCACGAGCAGTCCCTGTACGCCGTGTCCCTCATCGAGGCCGTGCGCGACGCCATCGGCCCGGACGCCGAGCTGATGCTGGAGATGCACGGCCGGTTCTCGCCCGCGACGGCCGTGCGGCTGGCGAAGGAGCTGGCCCCCTTCGCCCCGGCCTGGCTGGAGGAGCCGTGCCCGCCGGAGAACCTCAAGGCGCTGGAGAAGGTCGCCGCGAAGGTGGACATCCCGGTGGCCACGGGTGAGCGCATCCACGACCGCATCGAGTTCCGCGAGCTGTTCGAGAGCCAGGCCGTCGACATCATCCAGCCCGACGTCGGCCACATCGGCGGCATCTGGGAGACCCGGAAGCTGGCCGCCACCGCCGAGACCCACTACATGCTGGTCGCCCCGCACAACGTGGGCGGCTCGGTGCTGACCGCCGCCTCCCTGCAGGTCGGTTTCACCTCCCCGAACTTCAAGATCCTGGAGCACTTCAACGACTTCGCCGACGCGGACATCAAGAAGGTGGTCAAGGGCGCGCCGCAGGTCGTGGACGGCTACTTCGAGCTGTCCGACGCGCCCGGCCTCGGGGTCGAGTTCGACGCCGACGCCGCCGCCGAGTTCCCTCAGCAGCAGGCCCGGTTCGACCTGTGGGCCGAGGGCTGGGAGCAGCGCAGGCCGAAGGGCACCGACCAGTGACCCCGGCCGCCGTTGTCGTGGAGGCGCCCGGTGAGCACCGGCTGACCGATCACACCCCGCGCCGGCCCGGCCCCGGCGAGGCCCTGGTCCGGGTGCACGCGGTCGGCATCTGCGGCAGCGACCGCGAGGTGTACCAGGGCAACCGGCCCGAGGGATACGTCCGTTACCCGCTCACGCCCGGCCACGAGTGGTCCGGGACCGTGCAGGCGGTGGGCGCGGGGGTGCCCGCCTCCCTGGTCGGGCGGAAGGTCGTCGGCGAGGGGTTCCGCAACTGCCAGGTGTGCGACCGCTGCCACGCCGGTGAGACCACCCTGTGCACGGCCGGGTACGAGGAGACCGGGTTCACCGAGCCCGGCGCGATGGCGGCCACCCTCACCCTGCCCGCCCGGCTGCTGCACATGCTGCCGGACGACGCCGACCTCACCGCCGCGGCCCTGCTGGAGCCGGCCGCCTGTGTCGCGGCGGCCGCGCTGAAGGCGGGCGCCCGGCCGGGCGAGCGGGTCGCGGTCGTGGGCACGGGCACGCTCGGGATGTTCGCCGTGCAGTTCCTGCGGGCGGTGTCCCCGGCCGAGCTGCTGGTGGTGGGCACGCGCCGGGACCGGGAGGCGCTGTCGCGGCGGTTCGGCGCGACCGCCTTCCTGACCAAGGAGCAGGAGCTGCCGGACGGCTTCGACGTCGTCGTCGAGACCGCCGGGTCCGCCGACGCGGCGCGTACCGCGGCCGGGCTGCTGCGGCGCGGCGGGCGGCTGGTGCTGACCGGCATCCCGGCGCCGGGCGCCGACGGTCTGGACCCGACGGATCTGGTCGTACGGCAGCTGGAGGTGCACACCGTCTTCGGTGCGCCGCCCGACGCCTGGGCGCACACCGTGCGGGTCTTCGCCGCGGGGCTGCTGGACCCGGTGCCGCTGGTGACGCACGAGCTGCCGCTGGAGGAGTTCGCGCAGGCCATCGAGCTGGTCGGGTCCGGTGATCCGAAGGTCGGGAAGGTGCTTCTGCGCCCCTAGGGCCTGTCGTCAAACTCCCGCAACCCCCCGGCGTGCGCCGGTGCGGGGCGACCTGACCGTCGCCGTACCGGCGTACCACCAGCTCACACCCTCGGACGCGAACCACGTCCGAAATACCGAACACGAAGGACAGCTTGTGACCGACGCCTTCACGGCGACCCGGCGGCCCGGCGAGCAGGCGCTCGCCGCGCTCGGACTGGGCGCGCCCGACCCCTCCCCCGCCGACGCCTCGCCGCACTCCTTCCCCGGCGGCGGCCGCTGGCGCACCGAGATCCCCTCCGTGGAGGGACCCGAAGCGCTGGCCGTCGTCCTGAAGGAGGCCTCCCGGCTGGACGTGCCGGTCCACCGGATCAGCCAGGGCAGCGGTGTGTGGATGCTCACCGACGCCGAGATCACCGAGATGGCCGAGGCCACGGCCGAACGCGGTATCGAGCTCTGCCTGTTCACCGGCCCGCGCGGCACCTGGGACATCGGCGGTTCCGTGCGCACCGACTCGCGGGGTGCCGGAGTGCGCGCCCGGGGCCACGACGCTGTCGCCGGCTGTGTCGAGGACGCCGTACGCGCCACCGAACTCGGCGTGAGATGCCTGCTGGTGGCCGACGAGGGGGTGCTGTGGACCCTGCACCGGGCGCGTGAGTCCGGCATCCTCCCGGCCGACACCACGCTGAAGGTGTCGGCGCTGATCGGCCCGGTCAACCCGGCCGCCTACGCGGTCTACGAGCGGCTCGGCGCCGACTCGGTCAATGTACCCAGCGATCTGACGCTGGATCACCTCACCGAGATCCGGCGGGTGTCGGCCGCCCCGATGGACATGTACATCGAGGCGCCGGACGACCTCGGCGGCTATGTCCGGATGTACGAGGTCGCCGAGCTGATCCGGCGCGGGGCCCCGCTCTATCTGAAGTTCGGCCTGTCGAAGGCGCCCGGGATCTACCCGTACGGCACCCATCTGCGGGACCTGACCCTGGACACCGCCCGGGAGCGGGTGCGGCGCGGCCGGCTCGCCCTGGACCTCCTCGCCCGGCACGGCGCGGACGGCGGGA
Source organism: Streptomyces sp. NPDC048600 (assembly GCF_055587025.1). Classification (NCBI taxonomy): domain Bacteria; kingdom Bacillati; phylum Actinomycetota; class Actinomycetes; order Kitasatosporales; family Streptomycetaceae; genus Streptomyces; species Streptomyces sp. NPDC048600. The sequence continues at coordinate 368,871 of NZ_JBVJGZ010000003.1, forward strand.
TGGCCCCGCTCGGCTCCCGGCTGCCCGGCGACCTCAGCCGCTTCCCCGCGGAGCGCTCCACGGGATGAGCCCCCGCGGCCGCGGGCCGCCCGCGCGGCGCAGCCGCACCCCGACCCAACCCCGCACCCCGACCCAGCCCCGCGCCCCCTCGGGGGCACGCCTCACCCACCGCATCACCACCTCTCGACGACGAGAAGAACAGGGACCGATCACCATGCGCACTCGTAGAAGCGCCCTCGCCGGCACAGCCACCGCCGTCTGCCTCGCCCTCACCCTCACCGCCTGCGGCCAGAGCTCCGAGGGCGGCAGCGAGGAGGACAAGGGCGGCAGCGAGGGCGCCACCATCGGCATCGCGATGCCCACCAAGTCCTCCGAGCGCTGGATCGCCGACGGCGACAACGTCGTCAAGCACCTGAAGGAGAAGGGCTACAGGACCAAGCTGGTCTTCGGCGAGGACGACCCCGACCAGCAGGTCTCGCAGATCGAGAACCTCATCACCCAGGGCGTGAAGGCCCTGATCGTCGCGGCCATCGACAACAAGTCGATGAACAACGTCCTCCAGCAGGCGAAGGACGCCGGCATCCCGGTGATCTCCTACGACCGTCTGATCCTCGGCACCCCGAACGTCGACTACTACGCCTCCTTCGACAACGAGAAGGTCGGCGAGCTCCAGGGCGGCTACATCGTCGAGAAGCTGGGCCTGAAGGACGGCAGCAAGAAGGGCCCCTTCAACGTCGAGCTGTTCGCCGGGTCCAACGACGACAACAACACCCGCTACTTCTTCCAGGGCGCGATGAATGTCCTGCAGCCCTACATCGACAAGAAGCAGCTCGTCGTCCGCTCCGGCCAGACCGAGCTCACCCAGGTCACCACCCTGCGCTGGGACGGCGGCACCGCCCAGAAGCGCATGGACGACATCCTCACCTCGGCCTACAAGTCCGAGCGGGTCGACGCGGTGCTCTCGCCGTACGACGGCATCTCCATCGGCATCCTGTCGGCGCTGAAGTCCGACGACTACGGCTCCAAGGCCAAGCCGCTGCCGATCGTGACCGGGCAGGACGCCGAGGTCGCCTCGGTGAAGTCGATCATCGCCGACGAGCAGTCGATGACCGTCTACAAGGACACCCGCGAACTCGCCAAGGTCGCCTCGAACATGGTCGACGCGGTGCTCAACGACAAGAAGCCCGAGGTCAACGACGAGAAGACCTACGACAACGGGTCCAAGGTCGTCCCGGCGTACCTGCTGGAGCCGGTCAGCGTCGACAAGGGCAACTACCGGGCCACCGTGGTCGATTCCGGCTACATCAAGGCCGGCGACCTCAACTAAGCACCCCGACACAGGGATTGGAAGGCACGACCATGGCGGGACCCGTCCTGGAAATGCGCTCGATCGTCAAGACCTTTCCCGGCGTCAAGGCGCTGTCGGACGTCACGCTGACCGTCCGGCGGGGCGAGGTCCACGCCATCTGCGGGGAGAACGGCGCCGGGAAGTCGACCCTGATGAAGGTCCTCTCCGGAGTCCACCCGCACGGCACGTACGAGGGCGAGATCCTCTTCGAGGGGGATGTCTGCTCCTTCAAGGACATCAGGGCCAGTGAGCATCACGGCATCGTGATCATCCACCAGGAACTGGCACTGATCCCCTATCTCTCCATCGCGGAGAACATCTTCCTCGGCAACGAGCACGCCACCCGCGGGATCATCAGCTGGACCGAGACGCTGCGGCACGCCACCGAGCTGCTGCGCCGGGTCGGTCTCGGCGACCACCCCGACACCCGCGTCGCCGACATCGGCGTGGGCAAGCAGCAGCTGGTGGAGATCGCGAAGGCGCTGTCGAAGAAGGTGAAGCTGCTCATCCTGGATGAGCCGACCGCCGCCCTGAACGACGAGGACAGCGGCAAACTCCTCGATCTGATCCTGGAGTTGAAGAAACAGGGCGTCACCTCCATCATCATCAGCCACAAGCTGAACGAGATCCGCAGGGTCGCCGACTCGGTGACGATCCTGCGCGACGGCCGGACCATCGAGACCCTCGACGTGAAGGCCGAGGGGACCACCGAGGACCGGATCATCAGCGGGATGGTCGGCCGGGACCTGGAGCACCGCTTCCCCGACCGCACCCCGCACCCGCCCGAGGAGGGCGCGGCGCCGGCCCTCGAGGTCCGCAACTGGACCGTGCACCACCCGATCGACCAGCAGCGCAAGGTCGTCGACGACGTCTCCCTGGAGGTCCGTCGCGGGGAGATCGTCGGCATCGCGGGCCTGATGGGCGCGGGCCGCACCGAACTCGCGATGAGCGTGTTCGGGCGGACCTACGGCCGGTACGCGGGCGGCACGGTCCTCAAGGACGGCGAGGAGATCCGTACCAGGTCCGTCCCCGAGGCGGTCCGCAACGGCATCGCGTACGTCACCGAGGACCGCAAGCACTTCGGTCTGAACCTCATCGACACCGTCAACCGCAACATCTCGCTCAGCGCGCTGGGCAAGGTCGCCAGGCGGGGCGTGGTCGACGAGCACGAGGAGCGGCAGGTCGCCGAGGGCTTCCGCACGTCCATGAACATCAAGGCGCCGACCGTCTTCGAGCCGGTGGGCAAGCTCTCCGGCGGCAACCAGCAGAAGGTCGTCCTCAGCAAGTGGATCTTCGCGGGTCCCGATGTGCTGATCCTGGACGAGCCGACGCGCGGGATCGACGTCGGCGCCAAGTACGAGATCTACACCGTCATCGACCGACTGGCCGCCCAGGGCAAGGCGGTCGTCTTCATCTCCTCCGAGCTGCCGGAGCTGCTCGGCATGTGCGACCGCATCTACACCATGGCCGCCGGGCGGCTCACGGGTGAGTTCTCGAGGGCCGAGGCCTCGCAGGAATCGCTGATGCGTCAGATGACCAAGGACAAAGAGGTATCCCGATGAGCACGGATGTGACCGACAGGACGCCGGCCCCGGCGCCGCCCGGCAAGGGCGGTACGGCGGGCGCGGACGGCCTGCTCCACCTGGTGATGGAGGGCATGCGCCGCAACATGCGGCAGTACGGCATGCTGATCGCCCTCGGTCTGATCGTGGTGCTGTTCGCCGTGTGGACCGACGGTGACCTGCTGCTGCCGCGCAACGTCTCCAACCTGGTGCTGCAGAACAGCTACATCCTGATCCTCGCGATCGGCATGATGCTGGTGATCATCGCCGGCCATATCGACCTGTCGGTCGGTTCGCTGACCGCGTTCATCGGGTCCATGGCGGCCGTGTTCATGGTCAAGAACGATCTGCCGTGGCCGGTCGCCGTCGTCCTCTGTCTCGCCATGGGCGCGCTGGCGGGCGCGGCACAAGGGTTCTTCATCGCCTACGGCGGCATACCCTCGTTCATCGTCACCCTCGCGGGCATGCTCGTCTTCCGCGGTCTGACCGAGATCTTCCTGGAGGGGCAGACCCTCGGCCCGTTCCCCGAGGGCCTGCAGAAGGTGTCCAACGGCTTCATGCCCGAGGTCGGCCCGGAGACCAACTACCACAACCTCACCCTGCTGCTCGGTCTCGGACTGATCGTCTTCGTGGTCCTCCAGGAGTTCCGCGACCGCCGCCGCCAGCAGGAGTTCTCCCTCGAGGTCCTGCCGTTCAACCTCTTCCTGCTCAAGCTGGTCGCGCTGGGCGCCGCCGTCCTCACCCTGACGATGCTGCTCGCCAGCTACAAGGGCGCCCCGTACGTCCTGCTCGTCCTCGGGGTGCTGCTGGTCGGCTTCGGCTACGTCATGCGCAACGCGATCATCGGCCGCCACATCTACGCCATCGGCGGCAACCTGCCGGCGGCCAAGCTGTCGGGTGTGAAGGACAGGAAGGTCACCTTCCTGGTCTTCCTGAACATGGGCATGCTCGCGGCCCTGGCGGGTCTGGTCTTCGCCGCCCGCTTCAACGCGGCCTCGCCCAAGGCCGGCCTCAACTTCGAGCTGGAGGCCATCGCCGCCTCGTTCATCGGCGGCGCGTCGATGAGCGGTGGTGTCGGCACGGTGCTCGGCGCGATCATCGGCGGCCTGGTCCTGGGCGTGCTGAACAACGGTATGAACCTCGTCGGCATCGGCACGGACTGGCAGCAGGTCATCAAGGGGCTGGTGCTGCTGGCGGCGGTCGGGTTCGACGTGTGGAACAAGCGCAAGGTCGGTTCGTAGGGGCAGGTCGCTTCGGTCGTGGGGCAACTGCGGGCCGTGTGTGGCCGGTCGCGCAGTTCCCCGCGCCCCTTGCGGCGTTGTCCCACTCCCTCTCTTTGGAGTCGCTGCAATGGAACTGAACAGACGCACGCTCATCGCCGGGGCGGCAGCCGCCGGTGTCACCGCCGCCACGAGCGGCACCGCACATGCCAAGGGGGGCCACCGCCCGGTGAAGTCGCTGTTCGGCACGCTCGCCGACGGCACGAAGATCTACAGCTGGTCGCTGGTGAACGGCGGCACCCGGCTGAAGGTCCTCTCCTACGGCGGCATCGTCCAGTCCCTGGAGATCCCCGACCGGCGCGGGCGGTACACCAACGTCTCCCTCGGCTTCGACAACATCGAGGACTACGTCTCCTCCAGCCCCTACTTCGGCGCCCTGATCGGCCGCTACGGCAACCGCATCGGCAAGGGCCGCTTCACCCTGGACGACAAGGCGTACCAGCTGTCCGTCAACGACGGCGCGAACAGCCTGCACGGCGGGTCCAAGGGCTTCGACATGGTCGTCTGGGACATCGAGCCGTTCACCAAGGGCTCCGACGTCGGCCTGTACCTGTACTACACCTCGGTCGACGGCGAGATGGGCTACCCCGGCACGCTGCGCACCAAGGTGACGTACACCCTGACCCGCTCCGGCGACTGGCGCGTCGACTACGAGGCCACCACCGACAAGGCCACCGTCGTCAACCTCACCAGCCACGTGTACTGGAACCTGGCCGGCGAGGCGAGCGGCACCGTCTACGACCACGAGCTGTCCATAGCCGCCTCCCGCTACACGCCGGTCGACCCGGGGCTGATCCCCACGGGCGAGCTGGCGAAGGTAGCGGGCACGCCCTTCGACTTCCGCCGCTCCAAGACCGTCGGCGAGGACATCCGCGTCGCCCACCAGCAGCTGCTGTACGGCAAGGGCATCGACCACAACTGGGTCCTCGACAAGGGGATCACGTCGCGTCCTCAGTGGGTGGCGACCCTGCGGGACCCCTCCTCCGGCCGCACCCTGAGGATGGCCACGACCGAGCCGGGCCTGCAGTTCTACTCGGGCAACTTCCTCGACGGCACCCTGGTCGGCACCGGCGGTTCGGTCTACCGCCAGGGCGACGCGCTCTGCCTGGAGACCCAGCACTTCCCGGACTCGCCCAACCAGCCGTCCTTCCCCTCGACGGTGCTGCGCCCCGGCCAGATGTACCGCTCGACCACGGTGCACTCCTTCGACGCGTGAACCTCCACACGTTCCCCACGAGTTGAACATCACCACGCCGGTCTCCGTATGAATGGGTGGCCCGTGCTCCCCCGCGCGGGCCACCCAGAAACGGAGGGTCCCTTGACGACCGGCAACGTCACCTCGCTGTTCCGCAGCACCTCGGCGCACAGTCCGTCGATGGCGGCGCTGGCGCGCGAGGGAGGCGACGGGGCCGGTCCGGTGGACTTCTGCATCCCGTGCAACCCCTACTTCCCCACCCCGGCGATGTTCGACGAGATGGCGACCCGGCTGCGGGACATCATCACGTACTACCCCAGCAGCGCCGACACCATCACCGCCGAGCTGTGCTCCCTGCTCGGACTTCCGCCGCAGTGCGTGGCGATGGGCAACGGCTCCACGGAGCTGATCACCTGGATCGACCATCTGCTGGTCCGGGAGTCCCTCGCCATCCCCGTCCCCACCTTCGGCCGCTGGACCGACCAGCCCATGGAGACCAGCAAACGGGTCGACATGTTCCCGCTCCAGGAGTCCAGCGGCTTCGCCCTCGACCTCGCCCAGTACGCCGCGTTCATCCGGGCGCGGGGCACCCGGGTCGCGGTCCTGTGCAACCCCAACAACCCCGACGGCGGCTATCTGCAGCGCCACCACGTGGTGCAGTTCATGGACGCCATGGCCGATCTGGACCTGGTGGTCGTCGACGAGAGCTTCCTGGAGTTCGCCGACGCCGAGGCCGACCCGTCCGTCGTGCAGGAGGCGATGCTGCGGCCCAACGTCGTCGTGCTGCGCAGCCTCGGCAAGAACTTCGGCCTGCACGGCATCCGCTTCGGCTATCTCGTCGCCAACCCCGCGCTGGCGGGCAAGGTCCGTTCCATGCTCCCCAAGTGGAACCTCAACTCCTTCGCCGAGCACGTGGTGTTCATGCTGAAGGACCACGGACAGGAGTACATGCAGAGCCTCCAGCAGGTCCGCCGCGACCGGATGGAGATGTCCAGCGCCCTGTCCTCGCTGCCCGGTCTCACCGTCTACCCCTCCCAGGGCAACTTCCTCTTCGTCCGTCTGCCCGTAGGAGCCGAGGGCACCGTGGTCCGTGACCGGCTGCTCACCGAGCACCGGCTGCTGGTCCGCGAGTGCGGCAACAAGATCGGTTCCTCCAGTCGCTTCCTGAGACTCGTGGTGCGCCCCCAGGTCGACGTGCGTCGCCTGGTGTCCGGCCTGGAACAGGTGCTCTACGGGACCAGGAGGGGAGCGGCCGCCGTGCCCGAGCTGAGCACCGGGACCAGCTACAGCTCGGGCACGGCGGCCGTGGATCGGCTGATGGGCGCGACGAACGGCGCGGGCTTCGCGATGCCGGCCTCCGCCCCCGCGATGGCGGGCGCTCCCATGGCGGCCCCCGCGATGGCCGCGCCCGCGATGGCGGCCCCCGCGATGTCCGCCCCGGCCGCCATGGCGGCTCCGCAGATGATGGAGGCCCCCATGCCGGTGCCCGTGCCGGCCCCGGCGCCCGCCCCCATGCCCGTCGTGCCGCAGCAGGTCGCCCCGCCCCCGGCCCCCCAGCCGATACCCGTCGCCATGGGTCTCACCCCGCCCGGCGTCCCCGCCCAGGGCGGCCGCACCGCCGCCGAGGTGAGAGGCACGAACGGCCTCACCCCCGCCCCCGCCACGGGCTGGCCGAACACCCCCAACTGGCCGATGGCCGCCGGCTGAGGAAGACGGAGCCTCAGCCCGGGATCACCGGGCCGCCTCCAGCAACGCCGCGGTCCCCGGATACGGCCCCCGTCGCGCCCACTCCAGCGGGGTCAGGCCCGTGCCGCCGTCCTCGCGCAGGGACGGGTCGGCGCCGCCCGCGAGCAGGGCCCGTACCGCGGCCTCGTGGCCCCAGCAGGCCGCCGCGCACAGCGGGGTGCCCTCGGAGCCGTGGCCGCTCTCGGTGTCCGGGTCCGCCCCGGCCGCCAGCAGGAGGCGGACGATCTCCGCGTCGCCCTGCACGGACGCCTGGTAGAGCGGGGTCGTGCCGTCCGGGTCGGGGGCGCCCGGGGCCGCGCCCGAACGCAGCAGGGCCCGGACCTCGTCGGCCCGGCCCAGCAGCGCCGCCGTCACCAGCCGCCGCGACAGCTTCTTGCTCCTGCGTCTGTTCACGGCCGTCGAGCCTATGCCGACCCCGAGCTCCCCGCGCCCCCGACGGGTGGCCGTGCGTATGCGGATGCGGGCGTTCGGCGGCTGGTCGCGCAGTTCCCCGCGCCCCTGGAGGGGTGGCCGTGTGTGTGGGTGCGGGCGTTCGGTGGTTGTTCGCGCAGTTCCCCGCGCCCCCGACGGGTGACCGTGCGTGTACGGGTGCGGGCGTTCGGCGGCTGGTCGCGCAGTTCCCCGCGCCCCTGGAGGGGTGGCCGTGTGTGCGGGTGCGGGCGTTCGGTGGTTGTTCGCGCAGTTCCCCGCGCCCCTGAGGGGTGGCGCTGAGTTCGCGGGTGCGGGTCGGGGGTGGGATTTTGCGTGGTTCCCCGCGCTCTCGAAGGGGGCAGCACCGGGCTCACCCGAAGGGGCGCGGGGAACTGCGCGACCAGCCACGACGGAACCGTGACCCTCGAATCAGGGCAGCACGGGGCCCACCTCAAGGGGCGCGGGGAACTGCGCGAACAGCCGCGACGGACCCGCACCCGACAACGCGCACAAGGCACGGCGTCATCCGGGTTGATGCCGACCGCCGTACCGCGTAATCCTCCCGTGCCGCGCAGGTCGGAGCCCCGTCGCGCGCTCCCCGCACGGACACAATGACCGCGCACCCGCCCCCCACGGACCGTCACGGAGGCTCCCATGGAGCTGAGCAGACGCACCTTCCACACCCTCGCCGGCGCGACGGCCCTGGGTCTCGCCCTGGACGGGACGGCGACCGCGCGCCCCCGTCCCGCCGCCGCGCCGCCCCCCACCGCCGACGCCCTGCGGCACACGGTCGGCTTCGACCGTCACTCCCTGCTCGTGGACGGCGAGCGCGTGTTCGTCTGGTCCGGCGAGATGCACCCCTTCCGGCTGCCCAGCCCCTCCCTGTGGCGGGACGTGCTGCAGAAGATGCGGGCGTACGGCTACAACGCGGTCAGCGTCTACGTCGCCTGGAACGTCCACTCCCCCGCCCCCGGACAGTACGACTTCACCGGCGTCCGGGACCTGGACCTGTTCCTGCGCACGGCCGCCGAGACGGGCCTGTTCGTGATCCTGCGGCCGGGCCCCTACATCAACGCCGAGGTGGACGCGGGCGGCTTCCCCGGCTGGCTCACCGCCACCGCGGGCACCGCCCGCACCAGCGACCCCACGTATCTGGGCCATGTCGACGCGTGGCTGACCGCGGTGAACGGAATCGTCGCCCGCCATCTGTACACCCGGGGCACCGGCACGGTCCTGCTCTACCAGATCGAGAACGAGTACGACGCGCACGTGGACCAGCCCGCGGGCCGCGACTACATGGCCCACCTCTACGCCAAGGTCCGCGCCGACGGCATCGACGTGCCCCTCTTCCACAACGACAACGGGCGCAACGGCCACTGGGTGCCCGGCTCCTTCGACACGGGCGGGGAGACGGGCCGCTGGCTGTACGGGTTCGACGGCTACCCGAGCCCGTTCAAGACCCCGCCGGACTGGGGGCACTTCGGCAGCGGCGGCAGCAAGGGCGGCGCCACCGCCAGCCCGGACACGCCGGGCTTCGTGCCGGAGTTCGGCGGCGGCTGGTTCGACCCGTGGGGCGGGGTGGAGTTCCAGGGCAAGGGCTACGCGGAGTCCCGCCGGACCCGTGACGCGGCGTACGAGCGGCGCTTCTACCTCACCAACCTCGCCAACGGCATCACCCTGCACAACGTCTACATGACCTTCGGCGGCACCAGCTGGGGCTGGCTGCCCTCGCCCCAGGTCTACACGTCGTACGACTACGGCGCCGCCTTCGACGAGGGCCGGGGCGCCACCGCCAAGCTCGTCCCGATGCACCAGCTCGGCCATCTGCTGCGCGGCGTACCGGACTTCGCCGAACTCGTCAGTGCGGCGGAGGTGAAGGCGGCCGACGCGCGCGTGAAGGTGTACCACTTGACGGCTGCGTCCACCGGCGCCCATGTCTATGTGCTGCGCAACGACAGCGCGGACCCGGTCGCCACCACCGTCCCCGTGGGCGGCGTCCCGCTGCCGGTGTCCCTGCCGGGGCAGGACGCCCGGCTGCTGGCCGCCGGGCTGCGGCTCGGACGGCGGACGCTGCGCTACTCCAGCGCGCAGCCCATGCTCGGGATCACGGCCGGACGGCAGGACGTGCTCGTGCTGACCGGGCGCGGCGGCGAGGCCACCCGGACCGCCCTGGAGTGGGCGGCCGAGCCCGAGGTGCGGGTGCTGGAGGGGGACGCGCAGCACTCGTACCAGGACGGCGCGCTGCGGGTCGACGCCCGGCTCGACGGCCTGACCCGGGTGCTGATCAGCGGAGGCGGGGCCGCCGCGCCCGTGCTGCTGCTGCTCTGCGACGACGAGACCTCGGTGCGGCTGTGGCCGTACGAGACACCCTCCGGGCCGGTGCTCGTGCACGGCCCGGCGCTGCTGCGGACGGCCGCGCTGGACGGGACCGTGCTGCGGCTGACCGGGGACACCACCGAGGCGTCCGGACTGGAGGTGTGGGCACCGCGCGGTGTCGGCGAGGTCACCTGGAACGGCGTCGCCGTGCGCACCGGCGACTCCCCCTCGGGCGGCCTGCGCGCCGACGCCCCGCTCCCCGGGCCCGGCCCGGTCGCGCTGCCCTCGCTGAGCGGCGGCTGGCGGCGCCGGGAGGAGAACCCGGAGTCCGCGCCCGGCTTCGACGACTCCGCCTGGCGGCGCGCCGACCTGACCCGTTCGTTCAGCACCACGCCGGTGCCGGCCGGGCAGCCGGTGCTCTTCGCGGACGACTACGGCTTCCACTACGGCGACGTCTGGTACCGGGGCCGCTTCACCGGCGCCACCGGCGCCACGTCCCTCTCCCTCGGCTACAGCACCGGCACCCAGGGCATGCTGATGGCCTGGCTCGACGGGGTCGCGCTGGGCCGGCACCGGATGCCGGTTCCGGACAGCACCAGTGTGCGCAAGGGCAGTTGGGAGGCCACCGCCGAGCTGGCCGTGCCGGAGCGGCTGCGCACCCCCGGCGCGCATGTCCTGTCGGTGCTGGTGCGGCGGATGCAGCACGACATGGACGGCAAGTCCCTGGACACCCACAAGGCCGCCCGCGGTCTGACGAGGGCCGCCTTCACCGGGGCCGTGCCGAGGATCGCCTGGCGGCTGCAGGGCGAGGCGGCGTACGACCCGGTGCGCGGCCCGCAGAACAACGGCGGACTGTACGGCGAGCGGCAGGGCTGGCATCTGCCGGGGTACCCGGACGCCGACTGGGCGGCCGCCGAGCTGCCGGGCTCGGCCGCGCGGCTCGGGGTGACCTGGTACCGGCGGTCGTTCCGGCTGGACGTCGACCCCGGCACGGACGCATCGATCGGTCTGGTCCTGGACGACGACCCGGCGCTGGCGTACCGCGCGCAGATCTTCCTCAACGGCTGGAACATGGGGCAGTACATCAACGACGTGGGTCCGCAGCACACGTTCGTGCTGCCGAACGGGATTCTGCGTACCCGGGGCGGCAACACGCTCGCCCTTGCCGTGCTGTCCGACGGCACGACGGTTTCCGGGCCGGGGGTGGTGCGGCTTGCCCTGCTGGGCGCGGCGGTGGGGGGCGTGCCTGTCGAGGCGGTCGACTCTCCTGGTCGGTGAGCTGACTCGGGCAGAGTCCGGGGCGTGGTCCTGCGTCGCTTGTCGGGGGTGGTTGGGGTGAGTTGGCGGCTGACCGTCGCCGATGGTTGCTCGCGCAGTTCCCCGCGCCCCCAAAAGAGGCGGGTGCTGCTCAGGCGGGTCGGGAGCTGATGCCTGGCGCGTCCGCGCAGCGGAGCCGCATATCGACACAGCCCCGCGCCCCCAAAAGAGGCGGGTGCTGCTCAGGCGGGTCGGGAGCTGATGCCTGGCGCGTCCGCGCGGCGGAGCCGCATATCGACACAGCCCCGCGCCCCCAAGAAAAGGCGGGTGATGTTCGGGCGGGGCGGAGGGCTGGGGTCGGGCGAGGTTGTAGGCGGTGGTTTTTGGTCGAGGGGGGTCAAAGGTGATCGTTCCTGGTCGAACAACGGTCGCCGGATCGAGTGACGCGGGGCGTTCTCCCCGCGTAGGCTCGAACAGCCCGCTGTACGGCGGCGGAAGGGGGCTCGATGGACAGCGCGGGGGCGCGCGGGAAAGCGGCCCGGTGGGTCGCGGCACTCCGGCGGCCGAGGGCGGCCTCCGCCATGCGCGGGCTGGCCCGCGATCTCGGCGCCGCGCTCGGCGAGCGGGCGCGGCAGCCCGCCGACGTGCGCGAGCTGTGCCGGGCCCTGTGCGAGGAGATGAGCGCGCGGCGCGGCGGCAGACCCGTCGAGCTGCGCTTCGAGCGGTTCCCGGACGAGATCGAAGTGACCGGGCTGTGCGTGGAGTTCCAGGACTTCGACCTGGTCATCGTGGAGGAGCGGGCCGAGGCCTCCCAGCAACTGGTGATCCTCGGGCACGAGTTGTGGCATCTGCACGCAGGACACCGCCATCTGCACGGCCCCGGGCACGCGGCCGCCGCGCACGCGCTGGCCGGATTCGGCGGTTCCGCGCTGACCGTCGCCGCCCGCAACGGCTCCCGCCAGGCCGACGAGGCCCAGGCCGACGACTTCGGCCACCGCCTCGCCACCGCCTTCCGGCCGCTGCTGAGGGGCCAGGACCCGCGCCCGTCCCTCGACCCCGTCCAGCGGTCGATGGGCTACCGGGGACGTGGAGGTTCCGCGCGGTGACCCCCGCCCTCGGCGGGCCGCTCGTGCTGACCGCGCCCCGCGTGCTCACCGATCTCGACCTGGCCATCTGGCTGCCGACGGCGCTGCTGGCGACCGCCCTGGCGATCAAACTGCCCAGCATCGTCAAGATGTGGCGGGACCCGCTGCTGCGCGCGGTGGGCGGACTGCTGCTGTTCGGCTGCGCGGTGTTCGTCTTCGCGGCCCCCTCCACCATCGCCTGGACCAACCGGGTCACCGGCGTGCCCAACATCGCCGCGCCCTGGGTGTACTCCCTGCTCACCACGCTGTGCGCGTCCTGGCTGCTGCTGATCGTGGCCTGGCGCAACGGCGCCGACCGCTCGGACGCCACTCGCCGGGCCACCCGCCGGGTCGTCGCCGTCTGCGCGGGTGTGGTCGTCACCCTGTGGGTGCTGTTCGCCTTCGCCGACGCGCCCGTGGAGCGGACGCGGGACCTGGACACGTACTACGCCAACACGCCGTTCATGCGCGAGCAGATCGTGCTCTACCTGATCGCGCACACCGTGGCGTGCGGGGTGATGGCCCGGCTGATCTGGAACTGGATCCGCACCGACGGCCTGGACGCGTGGCTGCGCTGGGGGCTGCGGTTCCTGGGCATGGGCTACACCACGAACCTGCTGTTCGACGCGGCCAAGTTCACCGCCGTCGGGGCCCGTTGGACGGGCCACGACCTGGACTGGCTGAGCACGTACGTGGCGCCGGCCGCCGCCTGCTTCTCGGCGGCCCTGGTCGGCGTGGGCTTCATCGTCCCGCACACCGGCCAGTACCTGCAGGAGCACTGGCGGCTGCGCGCCCAGTACCGCGGACTGCGGCCGCTGTACGTGGTGACGCGCACGGTCAGCGGCGGTCGCGAGCCCTACGACCCGCGCGCCACGGCCGAGTTGCGGCTGATCCGCCGCGAGACCTTCATCCGTGACGCCCTGCTCCAGGTGTCCCGTTACCTCGACGACGAACTGGGCAGCCGGTCCCGGGCCGCCGCCCGCGCCCTCGGCCACCCGCCCGGCCGGGCGGAGGCGCTGGCCGCCGCCGTGGCGCTTCTGGCGGCCGTCGAGGCCCGGCGGCTGCACCCCGACCGCGAGGGCAGCGGCTCGGCGGACACCGAGTACCTGATGCGCGAGATCCAGTCCGTCTCGCTCGCCCTGCGGCATCCCGAGGACCTCGAGGCGGTCCGCGCCCGTGCCACCGCCCCTGCAGAAAGTGCCCCCGCATGACCGAACGCACCTCCTCCGACGCCAGAACGGCCGTGGTCCTCGGGGGGTCCCACTCCGGCATGCTCGCCGCCCGCGCCCTGACCGCCGTCGCGGACCGGGTCGTCGTCGTCGAGCGCGACACCCTGCCGACAGGTCCCGCGCCCCGCAGGGGACTGCCGCAGGCCCGGCACGGCCACCTGCTGTGGTCGGGCGGGGTCCGCGCGATGGAGGATCTGCTGCCGGGCGTGACGGGCGCGCTTCGCGCGGCCGGGGCCCACCGCATGCCGGTCACCACGGGCATCGTGGCCCTGTCCCCGTCGGGCTGGTTCCGCCGCTGGCCCGAGTCGCACCATGTGATCCTGGCCGGGCGGGATCTGCTGGACGCCACGGTCCGGGCCGAGGTCCTCGCCGACGGGTGCGTCGAACTTCTGGACGGCACCGAGGCGCTGGCGCTGACCGGCACGGCGCAGGCCGTCACCGGCGTACGCGTACGGCCGTGCGGCGGGGGCGAGGAGCGGGTCCTGGAGGCCGGTCTGGTGGTCGACGCCACGGGGCGCGGCTCGGCGCTGCCGGGCTGGCTGGCCGCCCTGGGGCTGCCCGCCCCCGAGCGCCGCGAGGTCGACTCCGGCCTCGCCTACGCCAGCCGCCTCTTCCGCGCCCCCGAGCAGGCCCGCACGGGCTTCCCGGTCGTCAACATCCAGCCGGACCCGCGGGCCGGCGGCCCCGGCCGCAACGGGCTCCTGCTGCCCGTCGAGGACGGCCGCTGGATCGTCACCCTGTCCGGCACCCGCGGCGGCACCCCCTCCCCCGACACCGCCGACTTCGCCCGCTTCGCCCGCGTGGAGCTGCGTCATCCACTGATCGCCGACCTCGTCGACCTCGCCGAGCCGCTCACCGACGTGTCCTTCAACCGTTCGACCGCCAACCGCCGCCAGTTCTACGAGCGCGCGCCGCGCTGGCCCGAGGGCCTGGTCGTCCTCGGCGACGCGCTGGCCGCGTTCAACCCGGTCTACGGGCACGGGCTAGCCGTCGCCGCGCAGAGCGCGCTGATCCTGCGCGACGTGACACGCCGTCACGGCTTGGGCGCGCCGGGCGTCGCCCGCCGGGTGCAGCGGGCGGTGGCCCGGCCGGTCGGCGCCGCGTGGGACCTCGCGATCGGCCAGGACGTCTTCTACCCGGGCGCCGCGGAGCGCGGACCCACCCGGCGGGAGCGGCTGGTGGCCGACTACGTGGGGCGGCTGATGCACACGGCGACGGGGAACGGCCGGATCGCGCGCCGGGTGACGGATGTGACGTCCCTGGAGCGCGGCGGCGCGGTACTGCTGACGCCGAGCGTGCTGCTGGCCGCGGCGGTCGGCCCGCTCAGACCGGCGCTGGACGGGCCGCCGCTGACCGTGGCGGAGAGAAAGGCGGCGGGACTGCCGTAGGGCGGGGCCCCGCCCCGCCGCACCCGGTCCGGCGGGGACCCCGCCCCGCTCGCCCGGACTCCCTCCTCACCCGGCGAACGCGGGCTGCGCGATCCCCTTCCCCGCGCCGGGGACGACCAGCAGCGACCCCGCGAACGGGCCGGGCCCGGTGAGTCCCGTGCGGGCCGTGGTGATGTACAGGTCGGACAGGTCCGCACCGCCGAACGCGCACGCGGTCGGCCTGCGCACGGGCAGTTCGAGGACCCGGTCCAGGACACCGTCCGGCGTGTACCGGCGTACGGCGCCGCCGTCCCACAGGGCGACCCAGACACAGCCTTCGGCGTCCACGGTCAGTCCGTCGGGGAAGCCCGCGCCCTCCTCGATCGCGGCGAGGGTCCGGCGGCCGGAAACCCGGCCGTCGGCGTGGTCGAGGACGTCGACGCGTCGGGTGTGCGAGTCGATGTAGTACATCAGCCGCCCGTCCGGACTCCAGCCCGTGCCGTTGCTGACGGTGACCCGGTCGAGGACGACGGACGGCCGCCCCTCGCCGGTCAGCCGGGACAGGGTGCCGCCGCCCGGTGCCTCGTCGTAGCGCATGGTGCCCGCCCACAGGGAGCCGTCGGGCGCCACGGCCGCGTCGTTGCCGCGCCGGCCGGGGACGGGCTCGCGGTGCAGCCAGCGGAAGGAGTCGTCGGGGTCGAGCAGGCCGACGCCGTCGCGCAGGTTCAGCACCAGGCCGCCGCCGGTCCGCGGCTTGGCCGCGCCCACGTGCTGCTCGGTGCGGCGCACGGTGCGCACACCGGTGAACGGGTCGTACGTGTGCACCCGGCGGCCCAGGATGTCGACCCAGAGCAGCCGGCCGGCGGCGGCGTCCCAGGTCGGGCCCTCGCCGAGCTCGGCCTCGGCGCGGACCGCGATCTCACAGCCGCTCACACCGCGCTCCGGTGGCCGAGCCGCTCGGACAGCTCGGCGGCGCCCTTCACGGCGAGCTGCTCCAGCTCGGCGTGGCGGTCCTCGCTCCAGCGGATCATCGGCACGGAGATGGACAGCGCCGCGACGACCTGCCCGGTGCGGTCGCGCACGGGGGCGGCCACGCAGGAGACGTCCGGGTTGGACTCCCGGCTCTCGACGGCGATGCCGCGGGTCCTGATCCCGGCCAGGGCCTCGCGCAGCGCGCCCGGGTCGGTGATGCTGTTCGGGGTCATGGCGACCAGCTCGGCGCCGTCGGGGACGCGCGCGGCGAGCTCCTGTTCGGGAAGGGAGGCGAGCAGCATCTTGCCGACGGAGGTGCAGTGCGCCGGCAGTCTGCGGCCGGCCGCGGAGACCATCCGCACGGCGTGGGTGGAGTCGACCTTGGCGATGTAGATGACGTCCGTGCCCTCCAGGATCGCCACATGCACCGTCTCGTCGCAGGTCTCGGCGACCGAGCGGGCCACCTGCTGGCCCTCGGCGGCCAGGTCGAGCTGCTCGGCGTAGCGGCTGCCGAGCTGGTAGGGGCGTACGCCGAGCCGGTAGCGTCCGGGCTGGCCGGGCACGGGGACGATGTACTGGCGTGCGGCGAGCGTGGTCACCAGCTCGTGCACGGTGGTGCGCGGCAGCTGGAGCCTGCGCACGATGTCGGGGGCGGAGAGTGTGCCGTCCCCGTCGAGGAAGAGCTCGAGTATGTCGAGAGCCCGGGTCACGGCAGGCACGAGGCGTCCCACGTCGGCCCCCTCCCTTGATGAGGCTGTGTTCGAAATTTCAACAGCCGATCGGAATGACGAACACAGGCTACTCAAAGGGGGTTTCACCCGGCAATGGCTCGGCGCGCGGCGCTCCGCGCGCATCCCGGCCACCGACAGCACCTCTCCGACCGGCCCGGCGGCGCACGCGATGGCGTATGCGGGGGCCGTCCTGCTGTTCGCCCGTGCGGGAGCGTCGTGGCTGGTCGCGCAGTTCCCCGCGCCCCCGGACGCAGGGCGTCGTGTGCTGGTCGCGCAGTTCCCCGCGCCCCTGGAAGCGGGGTGCGCAGGTCGGCGTGGGTCTGTCAGTCGACCGCTTCGCCCAGGCGGCCGCGAAGGCGCTGGGCGCGCAGGACCAGTTCCAGTTCGAAACGGCGGTCGGGGTCGTCGATCTCGTCGCCCCACATCTCACGGATCTGACGGAGGCGGTAGCGGACGGTCTGCGGGTGGACGCCGAGCCGCGCGGCCACCTCGGGGGCGCCGCCGCGGGTCTCCAGCCAGGCAAGCAGCGTCTCGGCGAGCCGCCGCCCGTGCGTGGGCCCGCACTCGGCCAGCGGCGCCATGCACCGCAGGGCGAGATCGTCGAGCAGTTCCTCGGGCTGGAGCAGGACGAGCGCCTCGGTGTGCTCGGTACAGAACAGCACCTCACCGGCCGGCAGCAGCCGCCGCTGCATCAGCCGCACGGCGGCCTCGGCCCAGCGCAGCGACTTCGCCGCGTCGGCCAGCGGCACCGGCGGCCCGATCGCGCCCGCCCAGCCGGCCAGCGCCCTGTTCAGCAGCTCGCGCCGCCCCGCCGCGTCGGGATCGGGGACGACCATGCGCGGCTGCTCGTACTCCATGTCGAGCAGCACCTCCTGCCCCACCGCGGGCGCGACCGCCTCCCGCGCCGGGCGCAGCAGCACCCCCACGGCGACCCGGCCGGGCAGCGCCCAGCCGACCCGGGCGGCACGCTCGCCGAGGGCGTCGCCGCCGTCGCTGCGGTGCCGGTCGGCGAGGAGCTGTTCCATGAGCCGGCGCTGGAGGCGCAGCCGCTCCCCGGCCTGGCGGGCGGCGGCCTCGGCGTAGCCGCGCACGGTCCGGTCGACGAGGCCGTCGAGAAACTCGTACCCGGCGTCGACCAGCTCGTACATCGCGGGCGGCGGGATCTCGACGCGCTGGCCGATCTCGGCGAACCGGCGCCAGGCGAGGCGTACGCCCATCCGGTAGATGGCCTGGAGGGAGTCCAGGCTGCGGCCCTCCAGTCCCTCGCCGAGTCCGAAGGTGTGGAAGACCTCGGGCGGCACGGTGGGGCGGATCTCGGAGTTCTCCACGCGCCGGACGAAGGCCTCGATGGCATGGCGGATGCCGACCAGGGCCATGGGTTCGCCGTTGTCGTCGAGGACGACGGGCAGGTGGGGGTACTCGCGGCGGATCTCGCTCATGATCTGCTGGGCGAGTTCCGGTGCCTCGGCGAGGGCGATGGCGGCGAACCGGCGCACCTGCATGCGCGGCACGTCGTGCCAGGCGGAGCGGGTGGCGACAGCGGTGATTTCTACGGTCACGGTGTGCTCCCGTCGCCCGCCTGCTCATAGGTGATCAGCGGACTGTTGGGCTGCTCGGGTGCGGCTTCGAGCAGGGCGACGACGCCGAGGGCGGCGCCCACGGCGAGCGCGGCGGCGGCCACGACGGTGACAGTTGCGGCGAGCAGTCTGGACATCTCAGGGTCAGCCTCTCCGGTCCGAAAGGTCGTCCCACCCCGGCGTCCCACCCCTGTCTCAGGCGTGCCCAGTGTCGACACACTGTTGACACACAGTCAAGGGTCGGTGATGTGATTTGCCGAACAGTGTGAACATTCGCCCGGTTTTTCGGGCCTCCGCCGGGGCCTGCCCCGCACCTCCCCCGGACCTCCCCCGGGCCCTCGCGGGACCACCTCCACCCCGGCTCACGATCTGACACGGCATCAGCCCGGACCGTGCCCGAAATTGTCACCTCGGTGAGTAGCCGTGGGGAACGCCTGGGCGAAAACTGTCGAACCCCACCCCAGCACAGGCCGTCCACACACCCCTCGTACGAACGGCTCAGTCCCCCCACAGTCACGCATGACCCCACGCTGAGTTCCGCACCCTGACCCCTGTTGGAGCACCGATGCCCCAGCACGTGCCATCCCCGCTGCGCACCGCGCTCCCCCGGACGCAGCTCCCCCCGGCGCCTCCCCCAGAACCGCGCCGGATCGTCTTCCTCGCCCACCGCGACCTCGGGAACCCGTCGGCAGGCGGCTCCGAGCTGCTCGTCGACCGGCTCGCCGACGGCCTCACCCGCCTCGGCCACCAGGTCACCCTGCTGTGCGGGGGCCCCGCGGCCTACCGCGACTACCGTGTCGTGTCCGCGGGCGGTACCTACGGCCACTACCTTCGCGCCCGCTCCGCCTTCGCCCGCCAGGTCGGCGAGACCGACCTGCTGGTCGAGGTCTGCAACGGCATGCCCTATCTGTCGCCGCTGTGGCACAAGGGGCCCACGTTGTGCCTGGTCAACCATGTCCACACCGACCTGTGGAAGATGCGCTTCGGCGGGCCCCTGGCCCCCGCGGCCCGCATCGGCCGCCGGCTGGAGCACTGGGCGCTGACCGGGGCCCGGCGGCAGGACGGGCTGCTCGTCGCCGTCTCGCCGTCCACCGCGCAGGCGCTGCGCGGGATCGGCGTCGAGCGCGAACGCATCCGCGTCGTGCACAACGGCGTCGAGGAGCCGGGCCCCCTCGCCGAGCGCTCGCCCGACCCGCTGTTCGTGGCGGTGGGCCGGCTCGTCGAGTACAAACGGATCGATCTGCTGCTGCGGCTGTGGGAGCGGGTCAGACCCGTGACCGGCGGCAAGCTGGTGATCATCGGCGACGGGCCCGAGCGCGAGCGGCTCCAGCGGCTCGCCGGCGAGAGCGTCTCCTTCGTCGGGCACGTGTCCGAGGCCGAGAAGCACCGGCTGCTGTGCGCGGCCTGGCTGCTGCTCCATCCCTCCGCCGTGGAGGGCTGGGGTCTGGTCGTCACCGAGGCCGCCGTCCGGCAGACGCCGGCCGTCGCCTTCGACGTCCCCGGGCTGCGCGACTCCGTCGTGGACGGCGAGACCGGGGTGCTGGCGAGGGGCGAGTCGTCCTTCGCGGCGGCCTGGTGCTCGCTCGCGCTGTCCGCCCGTCGCCGTGAGCTGATGGGCAAGGCCGCGCGGGAGCGGGCCGCCGTCTATCGCTGGGAGCGGACCGTACGGCAGTTCCGTGCGGTCGCCGCCGAGGCCGTCAGGGGCTGGGGCACGTGACTCCCGACCGACTCGAGGGTGAGGCCGGCTCCCGGACACGGGCCGTTCACGGCGGCACCGCGCCGCCCGCCCGGTTCAAGGACCCCTCCTTCCGGCGGTCCCTCACCCTCTTCCGGGCCTTCCTGCGCGAGCAGGACGACCCGGAGTACTGCTACTCGCTCCTCGCCCGGGACGCCGCCGACCAGGTGGAGGCCCACGCCGGCCCGCTCGGCGGGCAGGTCGTCGTCGACGTCGGCGGCGGCAGCGGGTACTTCACCGAGGAGTTCCGGCGGCGCGGCGCGAACGCCTACCTGTTCGAGCCCGATCCGGTGGAACTCGGCGAAGGGGCGCCCGAGGGGTCCGTCGTCGCCGACGGCTATCTGCTGCCGCTGGGCGACGGCGTCGCGGACGTCACCTTCTCCTCCAACGTGCTGGAGCACGTGGCCGATCCGCAGACCTTCCTCAGCGAACTGGCCCGGGTGACCCGGCCCGGCGGCCTGATCTACGTGTCGTTCACCAACTGGCTGTCCCCGTGGGGCGGTCACGAGTGGGCGCCCTGGCACTACCTCGGCGCCGACCGCGCCCGGGAACGCTACCGGCGCCGCACCGGACGACCGGCCAAGCACACCCTCGGCGAGAACCTGTTCGCCGTACACATCGGGCCCACGCTGCGGCAGGTGCGGGCCCGGGACGACGTGCGGGTCGTCTCGGCGCGCTCGCGCTACTGGCCCTTCCTGGCGGAGACGATCGTCAAGGCACCCGGCCTTCGCGAACTCGCCACCTGGAACCTCCTTCTCATCCTCCGGCGGTGTGCCCCATGACGACCACGGTCCAGACTCCTCCCCCGGCGGCCGTCCCCACCTCCGCGACCGCGCCCGGCCCGCCCGAAGAGCCGCGGTCACGGCGCTGGCTGCTGGGGTTCTGGGCCGTGGTCCTCACGCTGTTCCTCGCGGTGCAGCCGGGCCGGCAGACCTTCGACACCAAGCTCGGCGTCACCACCGACCCCGGCCAGTTCCTGGCCGACCTGGGCCAGTTGTGGCACGACCGGGGCGGCTTCGGCGGGATCTCCGACCAGTACGTCGGCTATCTGTGGCCGATGCTGCCCTTCCACTGGGTGTTCCGTACGGCCGAGGTGCCGGTGTGGCTCGCCGAACGGCTGTGGCTCTCGCTGATCGTGACGGCCGCCTTCTGGGGCGCGCTGCGGCTCGCCGAACGGCTCGGCGTGGGCAGCGGCGCCTCACGGCTGCTGGGCGCGACGGCGTACGCGCTGTGGCCGGTGTTCACGATCGTCGTCGGCTCCACCTCGGCCGCCGCGCTGCCCGGCGCCCTGCTGCCCTGGGTGCTGCTGCCGCTGGCCGACGAGCGGTACACGGCCCGGGTCGCGGCCCTGCGCTCGGCGCTGCTCGTGCCGTTCATGGGCGGGGTCAACGCGGCCTCCACGCTGGCCAGTCTGGTCCCGGTCGGGCTGTATCTGCTGTCCCGGCCGCCAGGACCCCGGCGGCGCAAACTGATCGCCTGGTGGACACCCGCGATGATCGTCGCCACCGCCTGGTGGTGGATCCCGCTGCTGCTGCTCGGCGCGTACGGCGAGAACTTCCTGCCCTATGTGGAGAGTTCGCAGACCACGACGGAGACCATGTCGGCCGCCGAGGCGCTGCGCGGCGCCGGGAACTGGGTGGCCTATCTGCACTTCGGCGAGGCCTGGCTGCCCGCCGGATGGACCGTGGCGTCCTCGGCGCTGGTGATCGTCTGCTCGGCGCTCGCGGCCGGGGCCGGGCTCGCCGGACTGGCCCGCCGGGACATGCCGGAGCGGCGCTGGCTGGTGCTGACCGTGCTGGTGTGCGCGCTGGTGCTGCTCGCCGGGTACGGCGGCACGTTCGGCGCGCCCTTCCACGGGACCGTGCAGACCTGGCTGGACGGGGCGCTGGCCCCGTTCCGCAACATCTACAAGTTCCAGACCGGTGTGGCCCTCGCCCTCACCCTCGGCCTCGCCCATCTGGTGGCGGTGGCCGCCGAGACGCGCGGGGCGCGCGCGGTGCCCGGCAGGCGGCTGGTGCCGCTCCTGGCGGCGGTGCTCGTGCTTCCCGGGCTGCTGCTGCCGTACCTCAACGGGTCGATCCTCAACCCCGGTTCGTTCCAGCAGATCCCCACGTACTGGAAGGCGACGGCCGGCTGGCTGGAGAAGTACTCGCCCGACTCGCGGGCCCTGGTCGTACCGGCCACCGCGCACGGTGTCCACACCTGGGGATCGACCATCGACCAGCCCTTCGACGTGGTCGCCGAGTCCCGCTGGGCGCAGCGCGACTACGTCCCCTTCGGCACGGCCGGCAACCGGCGCGCGATGGACGCCGTCGAGCAGGCCCTGCTGACCGGCGGTGAAGTGCCGGGCCTCGCCGACTACCTGAGCCGGGCCGGGCTGTACTACGTGGTCGTCCGCAACGACCTGGACCCCGACCAGATCGGCTACACCCCGACCACCACCGTCAAGCGGACCCTGGAGCAGTCCGGCTACGAGCGGGTCACCGGGCTCGGCCCGGTCATGACCGTCGGCCGGATCGCCGAGGACACCCCGATCCAGGTCGAGGGCCTGTACCCGCGGGTGCGCGCGGTGGAGATCTACCGGCCCGCCGACACGGCCGTGCCCCGGCCGGGACAGGCGGGGCTGACCGCGGTCGCCGACACCGCCGAGGTCTCCGGCGGCCCCGAGGCGCTGCTGCCGCTGGCGGCCGAACTGCGCGGCCGGGCGTCCGTGCTGACCGGCGACAACCACCCCGGGCTCGGCACCCCGCCGGTCCGCGTCGACGGGGACGGGCTGCGCCGGGCGGACACCCGGTTCGGGCTGGTCAACGCCAACACCTCGTACACGTACACCCGCGACGAGCGCAACGCGCCCGAGGCCCACCAGGACGCGGGCGAGAAACCGCACCAGATCCTGCCGGTGACCGGCATCGACCACCAGACGGTGGCCGAGCTGCGCGGCGCCCGCTCGGTGACGGCCTCCTCCTACGGCAGCTGGTTCTTCCATCTGCCGCAGTTCGACCCGGTGGGCGCCTTCGACGGCGACCCGAACACCGCGTGGGCGGAGGGCTCGGCCGGTTCGCCCGACGGGCAGTGGCTGCGCATCGCCTTCACCGGCGAGTACGCCATGCCGTCCTCGTTCGACGTCACTCCGCTGCCGCAGGGCAGTGTGCGGGCCGCGCCGACGAAGGTGCGGGTGGAGACCGAGCGGGGCTCGGTCACCAGCCTGCTGCGGCCGGACGGCCAGAAGCAGAGCGTGCGGGCGCCCGAGGGCGCCACCGGCTGGATGAGGCTGACCATCGTCGACTCGGTCGAGCGGCGCACCGGGCTGGCCGGCGCGGGCTTCTCCGAGATCGGCCTGCCGGACGTGACCGTGGCGCGGCTGCTGCGGCTGCCCGCCGACTCCCGCGACTCCGGTTCCGCCGCGGACGTGGTGTCCCTGCACCGCACGGCCGACCCGGCGAGCGTCTCCCCGACCGGCACCGAGGCGGGCCTGCGCCGCGTCTTCGGCGTGCACGCGGCCGGCACCTACCAGGTCCGCGCCTCGGCCGTGCCCGTGGCCGGTGAGCAGCTCGACCGGCTGCTCTACGAGGTGGCGCCCGACCAGCGGAGCCGGATCACCGCCACCGCCGACTCCACCGCCCGCCTGGGCGTGGGCCTGTCGGCGCGCAACCTCACCGACGGCGACCTGACCACGGCCTGGATCGCCGGGGACCGTCCCACGCTCCGGCTGAGCTGGCCGGACAAGCAGCCGGTGAGCGAGCTGGTGCTGGCCCCGGCGGGCGGTCTGACCACCCGGCCGACCGAGGTGACCCTCAGCTCCCCGGACGGCGCCACCGTCGCCGCCGTGGACGAGAACGGCTGGGTCCGTTTCCCGGCCATCACCACCGACCGGCTCGACATCACCGTCACCAGGACGGCACCGCTCACCCTGCACAACCCGGTCGTCGACGAGGACCTCCAGCTGCCGGTCGGCCTGACCGAGGCCTACATCCCCGTCCTCGACCGCTACCGCGCCCCGCAGCCCGACCCCGAGCGCGCCTTCGAGCTGCCGTGCGGGAAGGGCCCGGTGGTCGCGGTCGACGGAAAGCTGTACGAGACGGGTGTCTCCGGACTGGTGCGCGATCTCACCGAGCACCGGGCCGTGCAGGTCACGCTCTGCGGGACGGACGCCGAGGGCGGCGCGCTGGAGCTGTCCGAGGGCAGCCACCGGCTGGAGTCCTCGGACTCCGGGGCGCTGCTGCTGACCGATGTGACGCTGACCCGGGGCACGTTCACCGAGCCGTCCTCCGCCGGGCGGGAGCTGGGCATCGAGGACTGGCTGGGCGACCGCCGCGAGGTGACCGTCGGCTCCGGAGCGGCCTCGTACCTCACCACGTACGAGAACCACAACGACGGGTGGAAGGCCACCCTGAACGGCAAGGAGCTGACCGCGGTCCGGCTCGACGGCTGGCAGCAGGGCTGGCGCGTCCCGGCCGGGGCGGGCGGCACGGTGCAGCTGTCCTACGAGCCGTCCGGCACCTACGAGGCCGCACTGATCGGCAGCGGCGTGGGCATCGCCGTCCTGATCGGCCTGGTGCTGTGGCGCCGGCGCGCCGAGAACCCGGACGAGCCGCAGCCGGCCGCGCCCGCGCCGGGCGTCTGGCTGGGCACGGTGGCGCTGACGCTGGTGGCGGTGGCGGTCGCGGGCTGGTTCGCGCTGCTGGTGCCGCCGCTGGCCCTGCTGGCCCACCGCCGTCACACCGTCCTCGTCCCGCTCGCCCTGGCCTGCCTCACGGTCGCGGGCATCGCGGCGGCGACGGGTGCGGGCCGGCCGGTGGCCGAAGGGGACGGCGCCTTCGGGCCCGCCGCCCAACTGCTCGCGCTGGTCGGCCTGTTCGCCGCGCTGGTGAGCGTGCGGGAGCCGGGTCCGGCGCCCGGGGGCGGCTCGGGGGTCCCGGGTCCTCGCGCGGCACCCTCCCTGCCCCGGCGGCGCCGTCGCGGCGGCGCGGCCGAGCCCTTCCCGCGCGGCGCGTCCGGGCCGACGGTCTCCGCGCGGGGGCCGGGCGAGCCGGGCGCGAAGGGGGACCGCGGATGACGGCCCGGGTCCCCTTCCCCGTCGTGGACGAGGTCTCCCGGCACTGCCTCCAGGAGGCGGAGCCGGAGACCGTCCACATCGAGGTCCACCTCCCCGGGCCCGTCGATCCGCCCCGGCTGCGCAAGGCGTTCTACGAGGCGCTGCGCCGGCACCCCCGCGTCCTGATGCGCGAGGCGCCGGGCCGCTGGTACCGCCGCCGCTACGAGTGGGAGCTGACGGCCGGCCCGGACACGGAGGTGGTGACCTTCACCGGGCCGGGCCAGGACGCGCTGCGCGCCGCGCGGGCCCGCGCCCTGGCGTCCGCGCCCGCGCTGTCGATGTCGCCGCCGGTACGGCTGGAGGCGGTCGAGGGCGTCGACGGGGGCACGGCCCTCGTCCTCACCGTCAACCACACCGCCCTGGACGGCCCGGCCTGTCTGCGGGTGCTGGCCACCGCCGCGGAGCTGTACAGCGGGCGGGACAACTCGCCCGCCGCGCCTCCCGTGCGCAGTACCCAGGCCGTCCCGCCGCCCGCCGCGCCCTCCAACTGGGCCAGGCCCGCGCGCGTGGCCCCCGGCACCCCGGACCGCTCTCCCGGCAACGCCGTCATCGTGACCGAACTGCCGCTGCCGCGCCGCCCCGAGGGCGCCGGGTACACGGTGAACGACCAGTTGATGGTGGCGACCGCGCTCACCCTGGCCCACTGGAACCGGGAGCACGGCACCCGTCCCCGCCCGCTGCGGATGACCATGCCGGTGGACGACCGGCCGAGGGACGCGTCGATGCCGATCGGCAACGGCACCCGGCTGGTGGAAGTCACCCTGGCCCCGGAGGAGTTGGACGTCCCGCTGCCGCAGCTGCTGCGCCGCACGGCCGCCCGCACCCGCGCCCTGAAGGCGCAGCCGCGGCCCCAGCTCGGCCACGGCGCGGCCCTGCTGACCGCGCCCGTCGCCCCGGTCGTGTGGCGGGCGGCCGCGACCCGGGGCCTGCGCCGGGCCGCCGCGCCGTGGACCTCGACCGCGCTGCTCAGCAACATCGGCCGCATCCCCTACCCGCTGGACTTCGGCGAGGACACCGGCCGCGCCCGGGCGGTGTGGTTCTCCGCCCCCGCCCGCATGCCGCGCGGCCTCACCGTGACGACGGCGTCCACCGCGGGCCGCCTCCATCTCGCGCTGCGCTGGTCGCGCAGCCTGCTCGGCCAGGCCGACGGCGCCCGTCTGCGCGACCTCTTCGAGCACCATCTGCACTCCACGGAGGTCACCGAATGACGGCCACCGCTCCGCCGCCCAAGGACCTGCGCGACTTCTACGAGAACCCGGCCGTGCCGGTCGCCTCCGGCAGCGCCCGCTCGCTGCGCCAGGCCCGGATGCTCGCCGAGGCGCTCGGCCCGGCCTCCGGCCCCGCGGGGCCCGCCACCGTCCTGGACATCGGCTGCGGCGACGGCACCGCCGCCGCCACCGCCGCACCCCTGCTGGCCGGGCACCGGCTGGTCGGCGTCGACTGGTCGCAGGACGCGCTGCGCCGCGCCCGCACCCGGCTGCCGTACGCGGTGCGCGGCGAACTCACCGGCGGCGGACTGCCGTTCGGGACCGGCTCGGCGGACGCCGTGCTGTTCAGCGAGGTGATCGAGCACCTCGTCGACCCGGACGCGGCCCTGGACGAACTGCGCCGGGTGCTGCGCAAGGGCGGTCATCTGATGCTCTCCACACCGAACCTGGCCGCCTGGTACAACCGCGGGCTGCTGCTGGCCGGGGTGCAGCCGGTGTTCTCCGAGGTGAGCCTGCGCGCGATCCACGGCCGGCCCGGCCGGGAGGTCGTCGGGCATCTGCGGCTGTACACGGCACGGGCGCTCAGTGAGTTCGTCGCCGCCTCCGGCTTCGAGGTCGTACGGCTTCGGGGCGCGCCCTTCCACGGGGTGCCGCGGCCGCTGCGGGCACTGGACCGGCTGGCCTGCGCCCGCGCGCCGCTCGCCTCGATCCTGCTGCTGCACGCGCGAAGGACGTAACCGGATGTGGTGGGGTGTGGCCGCGGCCCTTCTGGCGAACCTGCTGTACAGCGGTGGGTTCGTGCTGGAGAAGCGGGCGCTGACGGGCATGCCGGAGGTGTCGGTGCGGCGTCCGGCGCGGCTGCTGCGGCAGGTGCTGGGCAGCCCGCTGTGGATCGCCGGGTCGGTGGCGCTCGCCGCCGGGTTCGCCGCCCAGCTCCTCGTCTACCGGACGCTGCCGATCGCCGCCGCGCAGGGCATCTTCGTCTCCGGACTGGTCCTGCTGGTGCTGCTGTCGGCACGGCTGCTGGAGGAGGAGACCAGCGGCCGGGAGCGGTACGCGCTGGCGGCGATCCTCGGCGCGCTGCTGATGGTGGTGCTGTCGCTGGACGAGCACGACCGCAGCGGTGCCACCGTCGGCCGATCCGCGCCCTATCCGCTGGTGCTGCTGGTGTGCGTGCCGTCGCTGGCGGGCGGGGTGTGGCTGTACCGCGCGGCCGAGCGGCGGGCCGCGCGCCGGCACCGGATGCCGACCACGGGCGTCGAGTACGGCGTGGCGGTCGGGGTGCTCTACGGCGTCAGCTCGCTGGCCATCAAGGGAGTGTCCGGGCACCTGGGCGCGGGCGGGCCGTGGGCCGCGCTGACCGGTGTGCTGCGCTCGCCGTACCCCTATCTGCTGCTGTTCACCGGCGCGTTCGGGCTGGTGATGTCGCAGGCGGCGCTCCAGCGCTGCCGGGCGTCGCTGATCGTGCCCGTGTGCACGACCGTGACCTGCCTGTACACGGCCGTGCTGGGCTCGCTGACCTTCGGCGAGGCGCTCCCGGCCGATCCGGTCCGGCTCACGCTGCGGCTGGCGGGCATCTGCCTCGCGGTGAGCGTGCTGCTGTCCATACCGAAGCACGACACCGTTTCCCGACCCCCGATAGGTGCCAAGGAGTTGACCCCACCGTGAAGTCCGACGACCCGCTGCTGAAGATTCTCGCCTGTCCGCTCGACAAGGGCCCGCTGCATCTGCTGGCGCCCGACGACCCGGGCGCGGCCGAGGCGCTGTACAACCCGCGGCTGCGGCGCCGCTACCCGATCGTGGACGGCGTGCCGCAACTGCTGCCGTCCTCCGGGGAGCAGGTGGCGGAGGACGAGCACGAGGACCTGCTGCTGCGGATGCCCGGGGAGGACCGTTCCACGGCCCCGGGGACGGCGCCGTGAACGCGGCGGGGAAGGGAGGGGGCGCGTGAGCGCGGACCGGGAGCACAGCGGGCGCGTGGGCGCGGGCGGGGCCGAGACCGGGCGCGTGGGCGCGGGCCCGGAGGAGACCGGACGCGCGGGCGGTGCGGAGGGCGGGCGTCCCACGCTGGCCGCCCGGGTCGTCCCGCATCTGCCGCCGCGTCTGGTCGCGGCGGCGGCACGGGCGGTGTACCCGCGCTTCGAACCGGAGCTGGCCCGGCTCGGCGACCTGTGCCCCACCGGCTGCGGCACCGCCGTGGACGTGGGCGGCTGGTACGGCCCGTGGACCCGGCGGCTGTGCGGACGGGCCCGCCGGGTGGTGACCGTGGAGCCGGTGCCGCATCTGGCGCGGCTGCTGTCGCGGACGGCCCCGGCGAACGTCCGGGTGATCCAGGCCGCCGCCGGAGACCGCCCCGGCATGGCCCGGCTCTGGTTACCGCAGGACGACCCGGGCGACCGCGGGGTCTCCTCGCTGGTACGGCGGGACATCCACGCCCGTGCCGTGCCGGTGCGGGTGGTCGCGCTGGACGACCTGGGCCTGCGGGACGTCGGCTTCGTCAAGGTCGACGTGGACGGCAACGAACTGGCGGTGCTGCGCGGCGCGACCGCGCTGCTGGCGCGCGACCGGCCCGCGCTGTTCGTGGAGCTGGAGTCGCGCATCCAGCCGGTCGCGCCGGTGGTGACGTATCTGGGGCTGCTCGGCTACGAGGGCTGGGTGCTGCCCTCGGACCGCTGGGTGCCGCTGGCGGCCTTCCCCCTCCAGGAGCACCAGGCGGGCGCGGCGCACGTCGCCTCGCACGGCCTGCTCCGCCGGGTACTGCCCTTCTCCTCGCGGCCCCGGTACGTCAACTCGGTGCTGTTCCTGCCGGACGGCCGACGGCCGGGCGCGCCGCGGGTGCGCGACGATGGGGGGCATGCCGTCCGCTGAGCCGTTCACACCGCTCCACTTCCAGCTGGTGCTCCTGCGCCGGATGGCCGACCACAACCCGGGGCTGGTCGAGAACGCCCGGCGCGAGCTCGGCGTGTCGGCGGGCGAGATGCGCGAGGCCAACAAGCGGTGGCAGGCGATGGCCCGTTCACCCCGCGCGCGTGGCGCCGCCCGCCGCTACCGCTCCGTCCTCGGCCCCCCGGAGTCCACGGCCGCCCGCCGCGTCGGCGACCTGGACTGCGAGGCCCTGCTCTGGCCCGTCCCGCTCTGGCCCGGCCTGCGCTTCGAGGTGCTGCTCGCCCCGGACGGCGGAGTCTGGAACGAGTGGCTGATCCGCGCCCCCGGAGCCCCTGCGCCCCGGCTTCGGACACTGGAGGACCTCACGCCCTGGTCCTGCACGGTCGAGGAGGCCGCCCGCGCCTTCGCCCCGGCCCGCCCCCTCCAGGGCACCGCCCCCACGCGCTGGGGCCTGGCCTTCACCGCCCCCGACGCCCAGGGCGTACGTCACGACGTGGCGGCCGAGTTCACCTGGGGCCTGCTGCAGCGGACCGGGGTCGGCCCAGCCGCAGGGCCGGGCAGCCCTTGACCTTCACCTTCGGGCAAGCCCCAGCATCGGTGGTGCAAGGACGAGAACGAGGCGAGGTGCTCATGGACATGCTGACGATCGGCGCCTTCGCGAAGGCCTGCCGGCTGACGCCGAAGGCGCTGCGGCTGTACGACGAGCTGGAGCTGCTGCGCCCGGCGCGGGTGGACCCGGACACCGGGTACCGCTACTACGCCGCCGGACAGCTGGAGGCGGCCCGGCTCGTGGCGTGGCTGCGGCGGCTCGGGATGCCACTGGCGGCGATACGCGAGGTGCGCGCGCTCCACGAGCACGACCCGGCCGCCGCCGCGGCGGAGATCCGCGCCCACTGGGCCAGGGTCGAGGCCGAGACGGCGGTGCGGCGGGACCTCGCCGCGTTCCTCGTCGGACATCTGTCGGCACCGTCGCAGGAGGACACCGTCATGCTGGAACTCCGTTACGCCGCCCGCTCCGACCGGGGCCTGGTGCGCCCCGCCAACCAGGACACCGCCTACGCGGGCCGCCGGCTGCTCGCGGTGGCCGACGGCTACGGGCCCGGCGGCGAGGGCGCGAGCGGCGCCGCGGTACGCGCCCTGACCGCGCTGGACACCGCCGAGGTACCGGCCGGAGGCGTCCTCGGGCTGCTGGAGGACGCCGTGCGCGAGGCGTCCGAGGCCGTCCGGGAAACATCCGGCTCCGGGGACGCGGGCACGACCCTGACGGCCATGCTCTGGACGGGTTCGGCGCTGGCACTGGCCCACATCGGCGACTCACGGGCGTATGTGCTGCGCGACGGCGAACTGTTCCGCATCACCCAGGACCACACCCTCGTGCAGTCCCTGCTGGACGAGGGCCGGCTGACGCCGGAGGAGGCGGAGACCCACCCGCAGCGCCTGCTGCTGCTGAAGTCCCTCTCCGCCACGAGCGAGCCACTTCCGGACCTGCGGCTGCACGAGGCCCGCCCGGGCGACCGCTATCTGCTGTGCTCCGACGGCCTGCCCACCTGCGTGCCGGACGACCGCATCCGGGACCTGCTGGCCACCGCGTCCACCCCCGACGACGCGGTCGCCGCGCTGACGTCGGCGGCGAACAGCGCGGGCGGCGCGGACAACGTCAGCTGCGTGGTGGCGGACGTGGTGGAGGCGGCGGCCTGAGCCCGGGAGGACGGGCGGCGCCCGGTGGAGACCCCGTCAGGGCGCCCGGCAGGATCGGGGCATGTCGCTGAACGGAACCGCCGCGCACGCCTCGGCGGGCGGACTGCCCCCACTGGTCGACCGGGCCGTCGCCGCCGCCCGGGCCCACGGATTCCCGTACTCCTGCCGTCCCGAGCAGGGCCGTCTGCTGCACGCCCTGGCGGGCGGTGCCGCGCGGGTGATCGGGGAGACCGGCACCGGGCTCGGTGTGGGACTGGCCTGGCTCGCCTCGGGGGCGGGGGCCGGGGTCCGGCTGGTGAGCGCGGAGCGGGACGCCGAGCGGGCCGAGGCGGCCGCGGCCGTGTTCGCGGACCGGCCGGACGTCCGGGTGCTGGCCGGGGACTGGCGGCGTCTCGAGGAGCACGGGCCGTTCGACCTGCTGGTCCTGGACGGCGGCGGGCAGGGCAAGACGGACGGGGACCCGCCCGCCGACGTGGAGCGGCTGATCGTGCCGGGCGGCACGGTCGTGGTGGACGACTTCACGCCCGCCACCGCCCGGCCGCCGGTGCACGACGGCCGCCCGGACCTGGCCCGGCTGCACTGGCTGCGGCACCCGGCGCTGGACGCCGTGGAGCTGCGTCTCGCGCCGGATCTGGCCGTGGTGGTGGGAACCCGGCGATTGTCGGAGGGGGTGGACGTCACGGCAGGTCGGTGACCGGGGTCACGGGTCGGGTGCGGCCCTTGGGGGCGGGGTTCGGGTAGGAAGTGGGTGTTGTCCCCCAGTTGTCTCCCCCGGTGTCCGACGGTCAAGGAGTGCCCGCGTGTCCTCCCTCTTTCCCGCACTCGCCCAGGGACCGGGCGAGCGTGTCGCGCTCCGGTTCGGTGAGCGGTCGCTGACGTACGCCCGGCTCGCCGCCGCGGCCGGTGCCCTCGCGCCGCGGGTGCGCGGCGCGCGCCGGGTCGCCGTGTGGGCGACACCGGAGCTGGAGACGGCGGTCGGCGCGGTGGGCGTGCTCCTCGCCGGCCTGCCGCTGGTGCCGCTGAACCCGAAGTCCGGCGGGAAGGAGCTGGGGCACATCCTGGCCGACAGCCGGCCGGAGATCGTGCTCGCCGCCCCGGGCGCCGAACTCCCCGCCGCCCTCGGGGACCTGACCCGGATCGACGTCGACGTGCACGCCTCGGGAACGCTCCCCGAGGAGACGGCCGGGGACGACGACCCCGCTCTCGTCGTCTACACCTCGGGCACCACCGGCCCGCCCAAGGGCGCCGTCCTCCCCCGCCGGGCCGTCGCCTCGACCCTGGACGCGCTGGCCGACGCCTGGCAGTGGACGGACGCCGACGTCCTGGTGCACGGACTGCCGCTGTTCCATGTGCACGGGCTGGTGCTCGGCGTGCTGGGCCCGCTGCGGCGCGGCGGCGGCGTACGGCATCTGGGCCGGTTCGACACCGACGGCGTGGCACGGGAGCTGGCCTCGGGCGCCACGATGCTGTTCGGGGTGCCGACGATGTACCACCGCCTCGCCGAGGCCCTGCCCGCCGACCCGGAGCTGGCGAAGGCCCTGGCCGGGGCACGGCTGCTGGTGTCCGGGTCGGCCGCGCTGCCGGTGCACGACCACGAGCGGATCGCCGCGGCGACGGGACGCCGGGTCATCGAGCGCTACGGCATGACGGAGACCCTGATGAACACCAGCGTCCGGGCCGACGGCGAGGCCCGCGCCGGGACCGTCGGCGTGCCACTGCCGGGCGTGCGGCTGCGCCTGGTGGAGGAGGACGGCTCCGAGATCACGGCGTACGACGGGGAGAGTGTCGGGGAGATCCAGGTGAGCGGGCCCAACCTGTTCACCGAGTACCTCAACCGGCCCGACGCCACCGCCGCCGCGTTCACCGGCGACGGCTTCTTCCGCACCGGCGACATGGCGGTACGGGAGCCGGACGGGTACGTCAGGATCGTCGGCCGCAGAGCCACCGACCTGATCAAGAGCGGCGGTTACAAGATCGGGGCCGGGGAGATCGAGAACGCGCTGCTGGAGCACCCGGCCGTTCGCGAGGCGGCCGTCACCGGGGAGCCGGACCCCGACCTGGGCGAGCGGATCGTGGCCTGGGTGGTGCCCGCCGACCCCGCGGCGCCGCCCACCCTGGAGGAGCTGGCCGGGCATGTGGCCGCACGGCTCGCCCCGCACAAGCGGCCCCGGGTGCTGCACCACCTCGACGCCCTGCCGCGCAACGACATGGGCAAGATCATGAAGCGGGCGCTGACCCCGTGACCGGCCGTCCCACCGCGCGGCAGGCCATCGGGCTGGTCGCGGACGAGGCGACCTTCACCGAACTGCCGCCGCCCGTCCGCCCGTCCGTCCCCGACGGCCCGCTCGGCTGGCGGGGCTACGACGCCGCGCACGCGCGGGCCGCCGAGCGCACCGGCGAGACCGAGTCCGTGATCTGCGGCACCGCCCGGGTCGAGGGCACCCTCGCGGTACTGATCTCCTTCGAGTTCGGCTTCCTCGGCGGCTCGCTGGGCGAGCGCACCGGGGACCGGCTGGAGGCCGCCTACGTCCACGCCCGCGAACACCGGCTGCCCGTGGTGCCGTTGATCGCCACGGGCGGCAGCCGGATGCAGGAGGGCATGATCGCCCTCACCCAGCTCCAGCGCGTGGCCCGGCAGTCGGTGCTCCTGCGTGAGGCGGGGCTGGCGCAGATCGCCCTGCTGCGCGACCCGACGACCGGGGGCGGCTGGGCCACCCTGGGCGCGGGCGCCGACGTGGTGCTGGCGCTGCCCGGGGCGCAGGTGGGCTTCGCCGGGTCCCGGGTGCGCCCGGCGGACGCCGACCCGGCCGCGTACACCGCCGAGGCGCAGGTGGCGGCGGGCGCCGCCGACGCGGTCGTCCCGCCCGGTGAACTGCGCGGGACGCTGGGCCGCTGGCTGCGGCTGCTGGCCGGGCCGTCCCGGGAGGACAGCCCCTCCCCCGCGCCCCCGCCACCGCCCCTCGGCGCACTCGACCTGCCCGCGACCGGCTGGGACGCCGTGCGCCGCGCCCGCGCCGCCGGGCGGCCGCGCGCGCGGGCCTATCTGGACGCCTACTTCACCGAACGGGCGGCCATCAGCGGCGACCGCTGCGGCGGCACCGACGAGGGCATGCTGTGCGGCTTCGGCGAACACGACGGCCGTACGGTCGCCTACGCCGCCCAGTGCGGCACCGCCACCCGCCCGGCCGGCTACCGCACGGCCACCCGGCTGATCCGGCTCGCGGACCGGCTGGGCGTCCCGGTGCTGACGCTGGTGGACACCCCGGGCGCGGCGAACGACGCCGAGGCCGAGCGGCAGGGGGCGGGCGCGGCGATCGCGGACCTGTTCGCGGCGGTGGCGGGCGCGCGCACCCCGGTGACCACGCTGGTCATCGGCGAGGGCGGCTCGGGCGGCGCCCTGGCCCTGGCCTCCCCCGGCAACACCTGGACCACACCGGACAGCTACTTCTCGGTGATCGCCCCGGAACTGGCCGCCGTCATCCTCAAACGCCCACCGGACCAAACCGAAACGACCGCCGGCCAACTCCACCTACGCCCCCAGGACTTGTCAGCCCTGGGCCTGACCCACCCACACGACCACCACCCGTAACCCCTTCAGGACCGCCTCCCCCAGAGGCGCGAGGAACTGCGCAAACACCCACCACCCACCCCAAGGGGCGCGAGGAACTGCGCGACCAGCCCCCGACCTCCCGCACCAAAACCCCACACGAGCCACCCACCCCCCAAGGGGCGCGAGGAACTGCGCGATCAGCCCCGGATCACCCGCGCCGAACAACGCACACAAGCAACCCCACCCCTCAGGGGCGCGGGGAACTGCGCGAACGCCCCCCGGCCGCCACCCGGACGATCCCCCGACGGCCGGAGCCACCCACGACCGCCAACAGAACACCCACACCTGACGCCCCCTTAGGCCAGAAAGGGCAAATCAACCGTTCGGCGGCGCCCCACCCGGCGCATCCCAGAAGGCGCCCTCCCCCCACCCCCCGCACGATGCGAGTACGGCCCGCCACCCGGCGGGCGGCAAGCGAGGCCCGCCAGTCACCAGGGCGGCGCCCCACGGTCTGCGCTCTCGGGAGGACCAGCCAATGACCGCCAGTCTGGAGCAGTTGCGCCGCTGCCACTTCGCCGTCGACCTCGGCGCGGCGCGGACGCGGGTGTACGTCAAGGGCGCCGGGCTCGTCGTGGACCAGCCCTCCGCCGCCGCCGTCAACACCCGCACCGGCGCACTGATCGCGGTCGGCGAGTTCGCCGAGAAGATGACGGGCCGCACCCCCAGCTACATCCGGGTCGTACGCCCCGTCTCCGGCGGCACGGTCGTCGACATCGAGATGGCCCAGCGGATGCTGCGCCATCTGCTCGGCGACAAGATCCGCCGCTCGCTGCGCCGCAGGCCCCGGCTGCGGGCGGCCGCGTGCACCCCGCACGACGCGGACCCGCTGGCCCGGCGCGCCACCATCGAGACCCTGGTCGGCCTCGGGGCGCGCCGCGTCGAACTGGTCGACACGCTGATCGCCACGGCCGTCGGCTGCGGCCTCCCGGTCGAGCAGCCGGAGGCGACCATGGTGCTGGACTGCGGGGCGGCGGCCACCCAGGTCGCCGTGCTCTCCCTCGGCTCGATCGTCACCGCCGAGCGCATCCCGGTCGGCGGCGAGGCCGTGGACCACGCGATCGTCCAGCACCTGCGGCACGAGCACGAGCTGATGCTGCCGAGCCAGTCGGTGCGGCCGCTCCAGCTCGCCCTGTCCGGGAACGGCCTGACCGCGCAGGGCCCGGCCTCCACGGAGATCCACGGCCGGGACGTCGCCACCGGCCTGGCCCGCTCCGTGCAGGTCGACACCGCCGCCGTGCGCGACGCGATCCAGACCCTGCTGACGGCCGTCCTCGACGGCATCGGCAAGGTGCTGCGCGACTGCCCGCCCGACCTGGTGGCCGATCTCGCCGACCGCGGCATCATGATGGTCGGCGGCAGCGCCCTGCTCCCCGGCCTCGACCAGATGCTGCGCCAGGCCACCGGCATGCCGGTGCACATCGCCGAACGCCCCGACATCTGCGCGGTGCAGGGTCTCGGCACCATGCTGGAGGGCCGGATCCAGCCCCTGGAACTGGACCCGCTGGGCTCCTGAGCACCCCCGCCCCGTCAGCCGAAGCGCCCCTCCACGTAGTCCGCCGTGCGCGGATCCTGCGGCGTGGAGAACATCGCCCCGGTGGCGCCGTGCTCGACGATCGCGCCCGGGGTGCCCTGCTCCGCGAGGAAGAAGGCGCACTGGTCGGAGACCCGGGCGGCCTGCTGCATGTTGTGGGTGACGATGACGATGGTCACCTCGTGGGCCAGTTCCCGGATGGTCTCCTCGATCCGGCGGGTCGAGGTCGGGTCCAGGGCCGAGCAGGGCTCGTCCATCAGCAGCACCTTGGGCCGCACCGCGAGGGAGCGGGCGATGCACAGCCGCTGCTGCTGGCCGCCGGACAGCGCGCCGCCGGGCTGCCGGAGCCGGTCCCTGACCTCCTTCCACAGGCCGCCCTTGGTGAGGCACTCCTCCACCAGGTCGTCCTTGGCCTCGGAGCCGAGCCGGAGACCGGTGAGCTTCAGGCCGGAGGTGACGTTGTCGTAGATCGACATCGCGGGGAACGGGTTCGGCTTCTGGAAGACCATGCCGACCTTGCGGCGGGCCTCGGTGAGCCGCTGCCCGGCGGCGTAGATGTCCTGGCCGTCGACCAGGACCTCGCCGGACAGGGAGGCGGCGGGGACGAGTTCGTGCATACGGTTGAGGATGCGCAGGAACGTCGACTTGCCGCAGCCGGAGGGGCCGATGAGGGCCGTGACCAGGCCGGCGGGCATGGTCAGCGACACCCGGTCGAGCACCTTGTGGTCGCCGAACCAGGCCGAGATGCGGCGGGCGTCGAGCGTCGCGCCGGTCACCACGGGCGCCGGGACCGTCGGGAGGGGCAGCGTGGTCTCGGTCTGGGTTGTCTGGTCGGTCACGGCGTGTCCTTCATCAGCGGGTGAACTCAACAGTCGTCACAGCAGGTTGGGCAGGAGCATGAGCGCCCGGTCGGCGACCGCCAGGCCGAGCGCGCTGAGCAGCGGTACACCGACGACCCAGGTGTGCGGCCTGCCCCAGCGGGCGTGCGCCCAGGCGAGGGCGGCGGCGGCCAGCACGAGCGCCTGTCCCCACAGCACCAGCGCGAGCCAGGCGGACTGTCCGAGCGCCATCGGCTTCTCGTCCTCCGGCAGCGCGCCGGCGGCGACGGCGGGGGCCGGGGTGGGCTGCACGTCGGAGACCAGGTCGGCGTCCACGCGCAGGATGCCGCGAGGCATGAACGGGGTGCCGTCGGCCGTGACGAGCGTGATGCGGCCGCGGCCGTTCTCCGGCGGGGGCGGCTGCGGGTCGCCGGCCCGGCGCGGGCCGATCACCTTGTAGGTGTGCCTGCCCTGGCCGGTGGTGACGGTGAACGTGTCGCCGGTGTTCAGCTCGTCGAGGTGCCGGAACGGACCGCCGTAGGTGGCCTGGCGGCCCAGGACGACGCTGGTGCCGGACTGGCCGGGCAGCGGGGTGTCCCGGCGGTGGCCGGGGCCGCGCGCCAGGTCGTCGGCGGTGGTGCCCTCGCGGACGACCTCGCGCAGATCCAGCGCGGGGATCTCCAGGAGCGCCACCAGGTCACCGGGCGCGGGGACCGTGCCGCCGCCCGCGGAACGCCCGATCGGCGCGGTGCCGTTGGCCAGGGCGAGCCGCAGCGCGGCGTGGTCGACCTGCCGGTCGCGGGACTGGCGCAGATCACCGAACAGGCCGGCGTCGGCGACGAGGCCGAGGAGCAGCGCGGCCAGGATGCTCAGCGCGGCCCCGGCGACGCGCAGGCCGGGGCCGGCCGCCGGGCGGCGTGCGGGCCGGTCCCGGCCGGGCAGGGGAGCCGACGTGCGGTCGGCTGCCCCGGGCCCGGCCGGGGCGGTGGTGGGTGCCGTCATCCGATCTTCACCGCGGCGGAGGTGGCGGTGCCGGTGGAGTAGGCGGTGCGCTTGGCCTTCACCCTGACGGTGAGCTTGTGGCCGCGGTCGGATCGGGTGGCGATGTAGGTGGAGCGGGTGGCGCCGCTGATCGCCCGGCCGTCGCGCAGCCACTGGTAGGTGTACGAGGTGGCGCTGGGCGACCAGCTGCCCGGCCTGGCGGTCTGCTTGTAGCCGACCCGGTGGGTGCCGGAGATCGACGGCTTGACGACGTTCTTCAGCGCCGGGCCGACGGCGACCGGGCCGACCTGCGGGCTGGTGGAGGTGGTGCTGCCGGTGCTGTTGGTGCCCTTGGCCCGGCAGGCGATCCTGTGCTTGTAGTCGGCGGAGGTCAGCTTGCGGGTGCGCGCGGTGGCGCCGCTGATGGTGGTGCCGTCCCGCAGCCAGGAGTACGCCACCGAGCTCGCGCCGTTGAAGGTCACCGCGCAGGTGACCGTCGAGGCGACCTTGACCGTGCCGGTCACCTTGGCCGCCGAGACGACCGCCGGGGGCTTGATCTTGACCTTGTAGGTCAGTTCCACGGACTCCGAGGCGCCGTACGCCGGGTCGGCCGGGGTGAAGGCGGCCTTCAGCTTGTGGGTGCCGACGGCGAGGGTGCTGGTGGTCAGGGCGGCCTTGCCGGCGGTGACGGTGACGGGGCCGCCGAGCGCCTGGCCGTTGTCCCGGAACTGGACGGTGCCCGTGGCGGCGGCCGGGGCGACGGTGGCGGTGAGGGTGACCGGCTTGCCCTCGACGACCTCGGTGGCGGGGCTCGCGGCGAGGGCCGTGGTGGTGGCCGCGGCGGGCGCGGTGTCCTGGTAGGCGGTGTTGCCGGTGAACCAGATCGGCGCGGTGAACTCGCCGTAGGTCGCCGAGCCGAAGGCGCCGCGGCAGGTGAGCGTGAAGTCGTAGCGGCCGGCCAGGGTGTCGAACCCGGCGGTGCTGGCGTAGTCGCGCATGGTCGAGGTCAGCGGCACCACGATGCCGCCGCTCGGAGCCCCGGCGTAGGCGCTGATCGGCGAGTTGCCGACCACGACCTGGCCCTCGGCGGGGAAGCCCTGGCCCTTGACCCCGACGATGACGTTGGTGGCCGGTGCGGGGCAGGCCGCCGACGTGGTCAGCGACATGCCCTGGGTGTCCGAACCGGAGTGCGGAGTCACCTCCATCGAGCCGATGGGGTCGGCCTCGGCGCCGCTCGTGCCGAGTGCGAGCGCACCGGCGGCGAGCACGGTCACGAGGGTGGCCGCCAGGGGGCGGCGTACAGCCTTGGCATGCATGGTGTGTCGTCTCTCCAGTGGTTGTCTGGGCGTTGTCGCGGTGCCGGGCCCCCGGCCCACCGGCAGATGCCCTGGTGGGCCGGGGTGCCGGACTCAGAGGTGCGTGCCGCCGGTGCCGGGGAAGTCCTCGCGGGGACGGGAGCGGCGGACCAGGTAGAGGCCGCCCAGGACCATCGCGGCCGACAGCGCGCCGAGGCCGACCGCGTTGCTGCCGGTGGCCGCTAGCGAGCCACCGCCGCCGCCCGAACCGCCGCCGGAGGCACCGCCGTCGACCTCGGTGGAGATGTCCTGGGAGCCGTCGCCGCCGTCCGTGGTCGTGTCGTCGGTGGGCGGCGTGGTGTCGTCGGTGGGGAAGCCGGTGTCGGTCGGCTCACCCGTGTCGGTGGGCTCGCCGGTGTCCGTGGGCTCGCCGGTGTCCGTGGGCTCACCGGTGTCGGTCGGCGTGGCCGAGCCGCTCGGGGTGGTGCTGGTGGTGTTCGACGGGGTGGGGTCGCCGGTCGCCCCGGACGGGTCGGAGTCCTGGTACGCGGTGGTGGAGGTGAACCAGACCGACCCGCCGAAGTCGCCGTGGGTGTCGCTGCCGAAGGCCTCGCGGCAGGTCAGGGTGAAGTCGTAGCGGCCCTTCAGGTTCTCGAAGCCGGCGATCTTCGCGTAGTCCTGCATGGTCGAGGTCAGCGGCACCTGGTAGCCGCCCGCCTCGTTCGCCGGGTAGGCGCTGACAGGCGAGTTGCCGACCACGATCTGGCCCTCGGCGGGGAAGCCCGTGCCCGTCACCCTGACGATCACGTTGGTCGCGGCGGCCGGGCAGGCGGCCGAGGTGTTCAGCGTCATGCCCGACGTGTTCGTGCCCGTCTTCGGGACGACGCCCAGCGTGCCGAGCGAGACCTGCGCCTCCGCGGCCGAGGCCTGCACGGCGGTCGCGGCCGTGACGAGCAGCCCCGCCGTGCCGACGGCGGCGATCAGCGAGCCGACGCGGGTCGCGGCCGCCCTGGACATCCGGGGTGTGCGAGCTGTGAGGGACACGGGGTTTCTCTCCTAGGCAGTGGTTCGGTCGGTGGGTGGTGGGTGCGCGGTCACTCGGCCGGGGTCCGGCGTCCGCGCAGCCACAGGGCGGCGCCCGCCGCCAGGGCCAGCGCGAACACGCCGAATCCGGCCAGGGACCATGCGCTCGGGCCGCTGTCGGAGGCCGTGGCGGCGGCCTGGGGCTGTGCCGCGCCCTGCGCGGCGACGTCGCCGCCGGGCGGGACGGAGCCGGGTACCGGGATGGCGCCCGACTGCTGGGGCTGCTGCCCCTGCGCCCCGGTCGCGCCGGTGCCCGGGGCCGGGGTGGTGCCGCCGGCCCGGCCGCCGGTGGCTGCGCCGGCCGACGGAGCGGGCGCGGGGGTCCTGGGCGGCGCGACCTCGGTGCCGTTCTCGTACGCCTTGCCGGCCTTCCCCTGCCGGAAGGTCAGCGAACCGGTGAAGTCCTTGATGCCGTCCAGCTCGAAGGGGGCCTCGAGGCAGCTGACGGTGAAGGTGTAGGTGCCGCGCAGGTCGGTGAAGCCGGCCGTGGTGGCGTAGTCCCGCAGGGTGAAGGTGAGCGGGATGGCCGGGCCGCCGCCGGGGGCCTGTCCGTAGGTGGTGATCGGGGCGTTGCCGACGACGATCTGGCCCTCGCGCGGGAAGCCCGCGCCCTTGACGCGGGCGATGACGTTCTTGGTCCTCGCCGGGCAGGGCGCGGCCGCGGTGAGGGTGATGGGCTGGGTGTCGCTGCCCTCGGCGGGGGTGACGCCGAGCTTGCCGCCGTCCGCAGCCCGTGCGTCGCCGGGCGTACCGGCGACGATCATGGTCGCGGCGAGCAGCGCGGCGGCGGCGAGACCGACGGCCTCCCGGGTGCGGCCGCCGACGGGCGCGAGCGGGGCCCGGGCGGCCCGGCGGCGCCGGCTGCGGCGCAGCAGCAGCGCGGCGGTGAGCAGCGCGAGCGCGAGCAGCAGGCCGAGGAAGGCCCAGGGCACGGCGGTGAAGGCCTCGGTGCGGGTGACGCGCGGCAGGACGCGGTGCTCGATGTCGCCCTTCACGGGCAGCGGGTCGACGGTGACCGTCGTCCTGTCGCGGAAGGCGGGCAGCACGCCGGTGGCGGTCGTCCGGAACGTCACGGAGTCGCCGGGCAGCAGCTCGGGCAGGGCGGGCACCTTGCCGACCTTCGCCGAGCCGCCCAGTCCGTCGCGGACCTCGACCTTCTGACGGGCCGCCAGCCGTACGTTGCCGGTGTTGCGGACGGTGTACGTCACCGTCGCGTCGCCCGTGCCGAAGGGGTTGGCGTCGCCGTGGTACCCGGTGCGCAGGTTCTCGACGGACAGCCGGGGCGAGAGCTCGCCGGCCACCCGGAGGTAGACGCGCGCGCCGACGCGCTGGTCGAGGGCGACGTCGTTGCCCTTGGCGTCCTTGGTGCCCGCCGACAGGGAGGCGACGATGCCGCCGACGTGGTCGCCGGGGGTCGCCTTCGCGGGGACGGTCATCGTGAAGGGCACGATCGCGCGGCCGCGGGCGGGGACCTTCACCCGGTTCTCGCGCAGCCGGATCCAGGAGCCGACGTCGTCGGGCCTGTGCTTGGCGGCGAAGAGGTCGAAACCGCCGTCGGCGGTGGTGAACGCGTCCTGGGCGTAGACCCGCAGGGTCAGCGGCTTCCTGCTGTAGTTGACGACCGCGATGTGGTCCAGGACGCGGGCGCCGGGGGTGGCGCCGTAGGAGAAGTTCGGGCGGGCGTCGGGTTTCTTGGCGGCCGAGGGCTGGACGCCGAACGTGACGCGTCCCTCGCCCGCACGTCCCGCGTCGTCCGGTACGGCGTCCGGCGCCGCGGCCGACGCACCGGCGGCCGGCAGGACCGCGAGGACGCAGGCGGCCAGGACGGCGGCGATGCGGCGGGCGGTGCTGGTGATCATGTCGGATCGTCCGTTCTCGGCTGGGGCCTGGCCGGTGGAGCGGGGGTGGGCCGGGACGGAAGTGCCGTCCGTCCCGGCCCGGGCGATGTCCTCAGGGGGTGAGGTGTTCGCCCCCGGCCATCCGGTGAGGGTCAGATGGCCGTGAGGGTGAGCGTGGCGGTGTAGGTACCGGCCACGGTCGAGGTCGGCGCGTCGAGGGCCAGGTCGGCGCCGAGGTGGGCGGTGCCCAGACCGGTGCCGTTGGCCAGCGAGCGGGACGACTTCAGACCGGCCGAACCGGCGTCGCCGGGGGCGACACCGTGCGCGGCGGCGACCGCGGCACCCGGGGTGACCGTCTGGGACGCGCCCTTGTCGATCAGCTTCGGGGACCAGCCGAGGTTCTGGCCGTTGATCAGGTGCGAGCCACCGTCGGAGAAGTCGGTGACCTGGCCGCTGACGCTCCAGCCCGGGTTGCCGGCACGGGTGTCCGTGAGGGTGACCGGGTTGATGGCGCCCGCGGTGGAGAGCAGGTCCCCGTTGCTGTTCAGCTGCGGCGAGGGCAGCGTCACGTGCGGGTTGTCGACGCTGATGACCAGGGCACCGGCCTCGACCGTGGTGGTGATGTCCTCGGACGCGGTGACACCCTGGAAGGCGCCGATCACGTAGGGGACGGCACCGGAGGTGGAGCCGAGGTGGGCGGCGGTGTCCGCGGGGACGAACACGGCCGTGAAGGAGTGGTCGCCCTCACCGAGGCTGCTGGTGGTGAAGGAGGCCTGGCCGCCCACGACCTGGACGGTGCCCAGGGTGGAGGTGGTGCCGCCCACGGTGTCCTGGAACCTGACGGAGCCGGCCGCCGAGGCGGGCGACACCGAGGCCGTCATGGAGACCGGGCTGAACCTGGTGGCCGTACCGGCCGGGGAGACCGCGAGCGCCGTGGTGGTCTGGGTCGCAGGGGCGGCCTCGACGGTGTAGGCGACGGCGGCGGAGGTGGAGCCGTTGTAGCCGGCGCCGGCCGGGGTGAAGACCGCGGTCAGCTGGTGGCTGCCCGCGCCCAGGGCGCTGGTGACGAGCTGGGCCTGGCCGCCGGCGACGGTGACCGGGTTGCCGAGGGCCTGGCCGTTGTCACGGAACTGGACCTGGCCGCCCGCGGCCGCCGGGGCGACGGTCGCGGTCAGGGTGACCGGGGTGCCCGCGGTGACCGGCGAGGCCGGGGAGACCGCGAGGGAGGTGGTGGTGTCGGTGACCGCGGCCGGGTCGGAGTTCTGGTACGTCGTGTTGGACGTGAACCAGATCGAGGCCGGGAAGTCGCCGAGGCTGGTGGCGTTGAACGCGGTGCGGCAGGTGACCTTGAAGGTGTACTTGCCGGTCAGGTTCGTGAAGCCCGCCGTGTTGGCGTAGTCCCGCATCGTGGAGGTCAGCGGGATGATCAGACCACCGCTGGGCGCGGTGCCGTAGCTGCCGATCGGCGAGTTGCCGACCACGTTCTGGCCGCCGGCCGGGAAGCCGGTGCCCGTCACCGAGACGATGACGTTGGTGGCATTGGCCGGGCAGGCCGCCGACGTGGTCAGGGAGATACCGCTGGTGTCCGCACCGGTGGCCGGGGTGACCTCGGCGGTGCCGATCTCGGCGGCCTGCGCGGCCGGAGCCGCGACGATGCCGCCGGCCAGCACGGCGAGGGCACCCGCGATGCCGCCCGCCAGCGCCCGCGAGAGGGTCTTCTTCAGCACTGTCGTGCTCTCCTTCTTACGAAGTTCTCAGAAGTCAGGGGGTCTGCTTGGAGGTGTCGCCGCACTGCGGGCTGGTCGCGAAGCCGTAGGTGTTGATCACCGCGGGCTGCTGGCAGACCAGGGAGTTGCCGCCGACGAAGACCGTGCTCCACGGGGCCGTGGTGAGCTTGGACGTCGGGATCACGTTGTAGACGTCGCGCTTGATCGCGAAGTCGCTGTTCAGCACGTTCGGCGCCTTGTCGTCGATCGTGCCGAGGATCGCGCGGCCACGGAGGTCGGCGATGGTCTGCGACGCCTGCGAGTTGTACTGCGCGATGGAGAACGGGA
This sequence comes from Streptomyces sp. NPDC048600, assembly GCF_055587025.1. Taxonomy (NCBI): domain Bacteria; kingdom Bacillati; phylum Actinomycetota; class Actinomycetes; order Kitasatosporales; family Streptomycetaceae; genus Streptomyces; species Streptomyces sp. NPDC048600. Next base: position 412,818 of record NZ_JBVJGZ010000003.1, read on the forward strand.
CGATCGACTTGTCGTCGACGACACGGCCGTCGTGCTCCTGCACCGGGCCGTTCTTGTTGTCCTTGACGCAGGGGTAGTTGCCCGAGGTGATGTCGCCCTCGGTGAGGCCGACCTGGCCCAGCCAGAAGCTGCGGGTGCCGGAACCGGCCTGCGGCAGCAGGGGGGTCACGTCGTAGTTCGGGCCGGTGCCCACGTAGTTGGGGTCGCAGTGGTAGATGGCCGTGAGGTCGGTCTTGGAGAGCTTGCGCGGCACGACCGACGACGGCGTGATCGCGTAGGTCACCGCGTCCACGGCGAACGGCACATAGGTCAGGCCGTTGGCGGTGGCCGCCAGGTTCAGGCTGGAGGAGCGGGAGAAGTCCAGGCAGCCGTTGGCGGCTCCCAGGGAGTTCACCAGGGCGGTACGGCCCGCACCCGAGCCGTTCGGACGGGCCATGCTGCAGCCCGTGGCCTTGGTGGTGATGGTGGCGGAGCCCGTGGCGTCGTAGGAGCCGATGACCTTCTGGCCGCCGATGGTGATCGCGTTGGCCAGGCCGTTCATGACGTCCTGCGTGGTGTCGGAACCGACACCGGCCAGCTGACGGTACTGCGGCGGGCCGGACGGGTCGGCCGAGGCCTGCGAGACGCTGAGGGTGCCAGTGACGAGGCCGGCGAGACCCACGGCGGCAACTGCGGCCATTCTCTTGTTCACTTGCTTGATACCTCTCGACTAGGCTTTGCCGGGCGGTGATGCCCGGCGCGGTGGTTCAGGACAGTTCGTTGGCGCGGACCTGTCGGTGGATCGGGCCGGGCATCACCTCTTTCGGACGGCTGACTGTCGGTCCCTGCGCCAGTCGGCCACGGCCAGGGCCAGTCGCGGTACGGCCCTCGGCAGGAGGGGACCGCAGACGGCGGCGGCGAGGCCGGCGACGAGGGCGATCAGGAGGGCGTAGCGCACAGCGCCGAGCGCCCAGGCGGGGGTTCGCAGCAGCGGGCTGCCCGCGGCCGCCGCCGGTGTGGTGGACGGATTCCCGGAGGGGCCGCCGCTCGCGGCGCTCTCGGTGGCGGACGGCGAGGTGCTCGGGTTCCCGGCGCCGTCGGCCGGCCCGCCGCCGGGGCCCGTTCCGCCGGCCGGACCGCCTCCACCGGTGCCGCCGCTGTCGCCGCCCGAACCGCCGTTGCCGCCGGAGGAGTCGCTGCCGGTGGTCGGCTTGTTGGGCGCCTCGGCCCCGGCCCGGCGCACGATCGCGTCGGCGGCCTCGCGGGTCTGGGTGCGCAGCGCGCCGGGCAGGGGGGCGTAGCCCTCGGGGAGGGTGCCCGCCGCCACGCCGGGAATCTGTCCGTCGCCGACCCCGTACCTCAGCAGGGCGGCGTACTCGCCGGCCGCTTTCCTGTCGAGCAGTTCGGGGACGGTCGCGGCGTAGACGAGCTGGGTGAGCGGGTAGGCGGCCCGGCTCCTGGTGGTGGGGTCGGCGACCAGGAATCCGGGGACGCCACTGGGCTTCATGGCCGCCTGGGCGGCCAGCAGCCCGCGGTTGTCGGGGGCGACGAACTCACCGGCCGCGTTCTGGAGCCTCGCCGTGACCAGGCCGTAGCGGGCGGCGGTCGCCGAGTCGGTGAGGGCCAGCATGGCCCGCTTGCCCGCGGGCTGGAGCGGCTCCTTCTTGTAGCCGGGCGGGGTGGAGGTGGCATCCCAGTTGGTGCGGGCCAGGGTGTCGCCGCGCGCGGCGGCGCGGGCCGCGACGTGCAGGTCGCCGGCGTAGGGGTGCTTGTCCTGGATGCACAGCGGTTGCTCCGGATGGTCCTCGAACTGCTGGCAGAACGGGTCGCTCTTGGGGAACTCGCTGCGCGGCAGGGTCATGCCCTCGTAGGCCGGGTTCAGCTTCATGCCCGAGAAGGCGGGGTCGCCGTGGCTGCCCTCGTTGTCGGGGGTGCCGGCCAGGAACTCGGCGGCCGCCGGGTCGCTCTTCACCCACTCCCACAGTGCCCAGGTCGCGTCGGACACCGGCTGGGGCACGAGCACGTCGCCGAGGGCGCCGACGAAGAGGAGGTCCTCGAAGCCTGGGTTGTACTTCAGGAACTCGGGGTCGTGGCCGAGGTTGAAGGGGTTCTTCCGGGTGCTCTCCGCCAGGCGGGAGTTGCCGTCCTGGTACGACTCGGTGAGCAGCTTGGCGACCAGGCGCGCGGTGAGGTTCAGCGACCGCAGCCGGGTGCCGTTGCGGGAGGCGACCTCGTCGGGGGCGTTGAACCCCGCGTGGCTCTCGATGAAGAAGCCGAAGGACAGACCCGACAGGGAGACGGGGGCGTAGACCGGGCGCCGGTCGGCGGGCACCGTGCCGCGGTCGGGCGGGCGGCCGAAGAACACCAGGCTCTGTTCCTCGCCCTGCGTCAGCTGCCCGCGGGCGGTGTCGTCGGTGACGGAGGAGTAGGAGTAGATGGTCCTGCCCGCCTTGGTGCACATCGCGGGCTGCCAGCGCTCCACGGCCTCGCGGACGATCTCGGTGCCGAGCGTGGCCCGCTCCTGCGCGCCCAGCGGGCAGAAGGTGCCGATCCGCTCGAACTGCAGCGGTACGACGAGACGGTGCTTCCAGTTGCTCGCGCTGAGCGGCGACGACTGGAGCATGCCGCCGGACTGGGTGGTGTACGAGGTGCCGTCGACCTCCTTGTCGTTGCGCGGCACGACGACCAGCCAGCACTTGCGTCCCACCGTGGACGACCCGGCGACCTTCTCGCCGCAGCCCAGGCCGGGGGCCTCCATGCCGGTCTGGGCCTCGAACCACACCTCGCCCCTGCCGCTGGGGCCGCTGCGGGCGTAGGGGACCTCGTTGGTGGTGTTGCCGTCGAAGAAGTCGTTCGAGCCGGGCGTGCTGAACACGTCCCCGGAGACCGAGCGGAACGGCATGAAGGACAGGCCCGTCGGGGAAGGGGGCGGCAGCTCCTGCCCGGGGTCCTTCAGCCCGCTGCCGTAGCTGAGCTGGCGGGAGTTGGTGAAGGCTCCGGCCGTCTGGCCGCCGGCGCCCGAGCCGAAGTCCGACGAGCCGCCGAACTGGCACTGCCGGGGGTCGGGGCCACCGCTGCCGTCGCCCCAGCACTGCATGATCTGGAGGTAGTTCGCGGAGTAGTCGGAGGGCGAGATCGTCTGGGCGGCGCCCTTCCAGGACACCTTGACGACCTGGTTGACCAGGTTGCGGGTCTGGCTGACCGTCACCTTCAGGTTCGCGAAGTCGCCCTTGCCCGAGACGGTCACCTCGGAGGAGGTGCCCGCCGCCTCCGCGGGGGCGGGCGCCGAGACCAGCACGGTGACGCCGATCACGGAGCACAGGGTGACCGCCACGGCCGTGGACGTGGTGAGGAAGCGGCACGCCGCGCCGAACACGGCGGACCTGCGGACTGCGGAGATCATGCGCGCCCGCCCCGCCTCAGCCGCCGCCCGAGCAGCGGGGGCCCGACCGTGAGGGCGACCAGCAGCACGCCGGCCACCGCCATGAGGGCCGTGCGGGTGCCCGAGCTGATGCTGCGGGAGGTGCTGACGGGCACGGCGAAGGCGTCCACACCGGTGCCGCCGGCCGCCGCGCCGCCGTCGGCGCCGATGACCTGGCCGGTGTCGGGGTCGACCGTCGCGCCGCCGGTCCCGCCGGAGGCCGCGGTGCCGCCGCTGTCCGCGCCGGTGCCGCCGCCCGTGGTGCCCGCGCCTCCGCCGCCGGTTCCCGCGCCGCCGGTGCCGGAACCGCCCGAGCCGGAGCCGTTGCCGCCGCCCGTGCCGCCGGTGCCGCCGCTGCCGCCGGTCGAGCCGCCCGTCGAGCCACTGGAGCCGCCGCCGACCTGGGTCGGGTCCAGGGCACCGCCCGTGCCGGTCGCGCACTGGCTGGAGCCGCGCTTGTCACAGGACTTGGGGTACGGAGCCGTCTTGGCGAGGGTGTTGCTGCCGTCGCTGGAGAAGGTGGGGTTGTTGCACTTCTTGATGTCGATCCGCTGTGTGTCGACGCCGGGAACCTTGCGGACCTGGTCCAGGCCCGCCTGCACGAGGTTGATCGGCAGCGGCGAGTAGCCGAGGCTGTCCACCTTGCGCTGACCCTCGCACAGGACGTAGTAGGCGAAGGCGCCGAGCGTCTTGCCCTTCTGGGGGTTGAAATTCTGCTCGACCCTGGTCGGAATGATCATGTAGCTGTAGCTGGACAGCGGGTAGGAGCGCGGGTCGCTGCTGTTGTAGACGTCGTCGAGGATCTGGGTCAGGTACTTCGGCGAGCGGGGGTTCTGGTCGATGCGCGCCTTCAGCAGCGCCACCGCCACGTTCTTCGCGGTCGGCTCGACGTAGTACCCGCTCCTGTTCAGCACCTTGGCGACCGGGAACCTGGTCGTGTAGACGGCGTAGGAGTACTCGACGTAGGTGATGGTGCCGACGTTGCCGGGCTGGGAGACGTAACCGGAGACACCGTTGGAGCCGGACTGGCCGACGAAGCCGCTGCCGGAGACGACGGGGTAGTTGGACGTGGCACCGCAGGGCGTGGTGCGGCCCGCGCGGCGGCAGTAGTCGTCCCACAGACCCTGGTACTGCTTGCTCATCCAGGTGGTGAACTGCGCGGTCGTGCCGGAGCCGTCGGAGCGGACCACGGGCACCACCCGGCGGGCGGGCAGCGCGGCGGCGAGCCCCGGGTTGTCGGCCTTGATGGCCGGGTCGTTCCAGGTCTTGATCTGACCGGTGAACATCTTGGCGATCACGTCGCCGGACAGCCGCAGGTTGGTGACCCGCCTGTTGCCGATGGTCAGGTTGTACATGAACGACGTACCGCCGGCCACGATCGGCATGTAGGCGTACTTGCGCGCGGGCGGGTTGTCGACGACCCCGGAGTCCTTGATGCCGTACGGGATCTCGGAGACGGCGTAGTCCACGGTGCCGTTGCGGAACTGGTTGCGGCCGTCGGAGGAACCCGTGCCGTTGTAGGTCAGGTTCATGCCGTACTGCTTGACGTTGGCCCGCCACTGGTCGATCGCGTTCTGGCTCCAGGTGGAGCCCGCGCCCGAGATCGGCACATAGGTCGCCGCGTGCGCGGGCAGGGCGCCGAAGAACAGGGCGGCGAGCAGCACGAGCGCGGTGACGGCCCGCGTACGGACGTGGGTGGACGTGGCCGGAGGTGATCCGGGCATAACGGGGAACTCCTGGTCGGTGATGTCGCGGGTGTGTGCGGGCGGCGGGTTACGCCGGGTTCGGTCCGGACCGGTCGGCGGCCGGCCGGTGCCGTGCGCCGGTGGGCGGGTGGGGGCGCCGGGCGCGCGCGGACATGCGCTCGACGTCGCGCCGGGAGGCCAGTACGCGGCGGTGGCGCTGACCGCGGGTCAGTTCGCCGGGGCCGCGCCCGCCGACCACGCGGGCCAGCACGAACAGCAGCAGGACGAGGGCCATGAGGAGCGCGGCGGTGCCGAACCCCCGGACGATGAAGCTGGGCTGCGGCGAGCGCACCAGGTCGAAGGTGGCCAGCGGCAGCGAGATCTGGGGGCCGTTGAACGGGTCGGCGTTCAGGCCTGCGTTGACACCGGAGGTGAGCAGCACGGGCGAGGTCTCGCCGATGCCGCGGGCGGTGCCGAGGATCACGGCGGTGGTCAGGCCCGAGCGGGCGGTGGGCAGCACCACCGTCCACACCGTGCGCCAGCGGCTCGCGCCGAGGGCGTAGGACGCCTCGCGCAGGGAGCCGGGGACCAGCCTCAGCACCACGTCGGCGGCGCGGATGATGATCGGCAGCATCATCACGCTGAGCGCGAGGGCTGCGGCGAAGCCGGACTTGTCGAAGCCCAGCATCAGGATCACCGTGGCGTAGATGAACAGACCGGCGACGATCGAGGGCAGGGCGGTCATCGCCTCGACGATGGTGCGCACGAAACGCGCGTAGCGTCCGGGCACCTCGTTGAGGAACACCGCGCACGACAGGCCGAGCGGGACGGTGACCAGCAGCGAGACGGCGATCTGCCACAGCGTGCCGACGATCGCGTGGACCATGCCGCCCTTGGTGAGCGGCTCCAGCGGGCCGGTGCTGGACATGTCCTCGGTGAAGAAGTTGAGGTGCACCAGCGCCGAGCGGCCGCGCCACAGGGTGAACGCCACCACCATCACCAGCGCGGTGAGCAGCAGCAGGGCGAGGCTCTGCCAGACGACGGCGGCGACCTTGTCGCGCACGGCCGGCCCGTCCTCGTCGAAGGAGACGAGGGTGGCGTAAAGGCCGAGGAAGCACAGGTACGCGACGACGATGAAGCCGAGGACCGAGTCGAACGGGGCGACCCGGACGAACAGCAGCGCGGTCAGGGCGAGCGAGCCGGCGGCGGCGCCGGCCAGGGCGAGCAGGTCGGAGGCGTGCACGGTCGAGGTGGAGCGGCGCGTCTCCGGGCCGTTCTCGGCGACGGGCAGCACGGTCGCGGGCTGTTCGAGGACGTCGGTGGTCATGGTTCAGGCCTCCGCGCCGGCGCCCGAGCGGCTGCGGGCCGCGATCGAGGACGCGATGAAGTTGACGACGAGGGTCAGGACGAACAGGGCGAGGCCGGCGGCCATCAGGGCCGACATGCCGAAGCCGCTGGACGAGCCGTAGCGCAGGGCGATCAGCGAGGAGACGGAGTTGGCGCCGTTCTCCAGGACGTGCCACTGGATCTTGAACACCGGCGAGATGATCATGAAGATCGCGATCGTCTCGCCCAGCGCCCGGCCGAGGCCGAGCATGGTGCCGCCGATGATGCCTCCGCGGCCGTACGGCAGGACCACCGCGCGGATCATGCCCCACCGGGTCGAGCCCAGCGCCAGCGCGCCCTCCCGCTCGCCCTGGGGCGCCTGGGAGAACGTCTCGCGCATCACCGAGCAGGCGATCGGCGTGACCATCAGGGCCACGACCATGCCCGCGATGAAGGTCGAGGAGGTGTAGGCGGTGGCCGTCTGGAGCGGGTCGCCCGGGTCGGCCCCGTCCACCTGGAAGACCGGGATCCAGGCGAAGTAGGTGGAGATCCAGCGGGAGACCCCGGTCACCTCCCCCTGGAACAGGAACAGGCCCCACAGGCCGAACACCACGCTGGGCACGGCGGCCATCAGGTCGACCAGGCTGATCAGGGTCCGCTTCAGCTTCCGCGGCGCGTACTCCGAGATGTACAGCGCGGTGCCGAGCGCCAGCGGCAGCGCGAAGAGAATCGCCGTCACGCCGATCAGAACCGTGCCGCTCAGGACGGCGGCGATGCCGAAGTTGTGCGAGTCCGGCTCCCACGCCTCGGTGGTGATGAAGTCCCACTGGGCCACGCGCAGCGCCTGCCCCGCGCGGTAGGTGAGGAACACGCCGACCAGCAGCATGATCGCCAGTACTCCGGCCCCGCTGCCGCGCAGCAGGCCCTGGAAGACGCGGTCCACCGGCTCGACGCGGCCGGGTGAGACCCGCCGCGCGTCGTCGGCGGGGCCGGCTTCCGGTCCGGGCTCGGGCGAGGACCCAAGCCTGGGCATGACAACGCTCATCTCACACCCGATCCGGCGCGGCGCGTGACACCGCGGTCCTCGGCGGCGGCCCGGGCCCGGACCGCTCGTTCGTCCTTCGCCCGGGGCGGCGTCGGCTCGGTGAGCTCCGCCACCGGGACCGCGTTCAGGAACTGCCCGAGGTTGTACTGGCAGTCCCGCTGCCGCTGGTACGGCCGTCCGGCGTTCGCGGCGGCACGGCCGTCGATCTCCAGGCGCCAACTCCAGCCACCGGCCGACTCCGTGGTCGTCAGCAGCACCCGGGCGTCCCCGATCCGCTCGCGCAGCGTCAGCAGCGCGGCCCGGCACTCGGCGAACCCGGCGTACATCTCGGCACTGCGGCCCAGCTCACGATGGTTGGAGCCGACGAGCCGCCAGCCGACGCGATCACCCTCCCCCGTCCCCACGGGTCTTCGCTGCGCCCCGCGCACGACGTACAGAAAACGCGACGGAACCATGGAAACCACCCCCTCCCTGTCGCCCCAGGGACTGTTTTCCGCCACCGGCGAAGAACAGCCCAAAGCGCACTGAGAGTCCCGGACCTGTGTACGAGCTGAGCCCACAGATGAGTGAAGGCCGAACGCAGGTGAGATGAACGAGGGGGTTCGCTGCTTGTGGAGATTCCGAGGAGAGCGGCCCGAACCCCACCCACCTCACCCGACAGCGCCCGGACATGGGAATCCCCCGGCGCGGGCGTGCCGCGCCGGGGGATCCGGGTGAGGTGGCAGGGCCGGGAACGGCCCTGGTACCGGCTAGTCGACCTCCGCCACCGCCTCCGCGAACTGGGCCTTGTACAGGCGGGCGTACGCTCCGTCGGCGGACAGCAGGTCCGCGTGGGCGCCCTGTTCGACGATCGAGCCGTTCTCCATGACCAGGATCGTGTCGGCGTCGCGGATCGTGGAGAGGCGGTGGGCGATGACGAAGGACGTGCGGCCGTGGGCGAGTTTGGACATGGCCTTCTGGATGAGGACCTCCGTGCGGGTGTCCACCGAGGACGTCGCCTCGTCCAGGACCAGGATCACCGGGTCGGAGAGGAAGGCCCGGGCGATGGTGACGAGCTGCTTCTCGCCCGCGCTGACGCCCGTGCCCTCGTCGTCGATCACCGTGTCGTAGCCGTCCGGGAGCGTGCGGATGAAACGGTCCGCGTGGGCCGCCCGGGCGGCCTCCTCGACCTCACCGCGGGTGACCTCCCGCGAGGCCCCGTACGCGATGTTCTCCGCGATCGTGCCGCCGAACAGCCAGGTGTCCTGGAGGACCATGCCGATGGCGGACCGCAGGTCGTCGCGGGACATCCCGGCGATGTCGGCGCCGTCGAGGGTGATCCGCCCGCCGGACACCTCGTAGAACCGCATCAGCAGGTTGACCAGCGTGGTCTTGCCCGCGCCGGTCGGCCCGACGATCGCGACCGTCTGCCCCGGCTCGACCTTCAGCGACAGGTCCTCGATGAGCGGCTTGTCGGGGTCGTAGCGGAAGGAGACCTCCTCCAGCGCGACCCGCCCGCGCAGCTCCTGCGGCCGCCCGCCCGCCACCGGGTCCGCCGACTGCTCCGGCGCGTCCAGCAGTTCGAAGACCCGCTCGGCGGAGGCGACGCCCGACTGCACGAGGTTCGCCATCGACGCGATCTGCGTCAGCGGCATGGAGAACTGGCGGGAGTACTGGATGAACGCCTGCACGTCGCCGATCGAGAGGGAGCCGGACGCCACCCGCAGACCGCCGACCACCGCCACCAGCACATAGTTGATGTTCGACACGAACATCATCAGCGGCTGCATGATCCCGCTGTTGAACTGCGCCTTGAACCCGGCCTCGTACAGCGCCTCGTTCTGCTCGGCGAACTGCTTCGCCGACTCCTGCTGCCGACCGAACACCTTCACCAGCGTGTGGCCGGTGTACATCTCCTCGATGTGCGCGTTCAGCTGGCCCGTGGTCCGCCACTGCTGCACGAAGTGCGGCTGCGACCGTTTGCCGACCCGGGTCGCCACGACGAACGACAGCGGGACGGTCACCAGCGCGACCAGCGCCAGTATCCAGGACACCCAGAACATCATCGCCAGTACGCCGATGACGGTGAGCACCGAGTTGATCAGCTGTCCCATCGACTGCTGGAGGGTCTGCCCGATGTTGTCGATGTCGTTGGTGGCCCGGCTGAGCACCTCACCGCGCCGGCTCTTGTCGAAGTACGACAGCGGCAGCCGGGACAGCTTCGTCTGCACATCCTCGCGCATCCGGAACATGGTGTTGTTGACCGACCGGTTGACCAGCCGCGTCGCCACCGCCATCAGCAGGCCGGCGGCCAGGAACACCCCGAGCGCGATCAGCAGCACATGCCCGACGGCGGTGAAGTCGATGCCCTCGCCGGGGGTGAAGTCGGTGCCGCCCAGCATGTCGGCGACCTCGCCGTCGCCACGCTCGCGCATCCCGTCGAGGACCTGCTCCTTGGTCTGCCCGGGCTCCATCTCCCGCCCGACCAGTCCCGCGAACACCAGGTCGGTGGCCGTGCCGAGGATCTTCGGACCGGCCACCGACAGCCCCACGCTGACGATCACGCACAGCAGCAGCAGACCGATCGTCAGCCGTTCCGGGCGGAACTGCCCGACGAGCCGCTTGAACGACCCCTTGAAGTCCAGCGAGCGCTGGTCGGGGCCGCCGCCGGCCATCATCCGCCCCATGGGCCCGGCCATCAGGCGGCCTCCGCTTCCGTCAGCTGGGAGAGCACGATCTCCCGGTAGGTCTCGTTGTCCGCCATCAGCTCGTGGTGGCGGCCCTCACCGACCACGCGGCCCTCGTCCAGCACGACGATCCGGTCCGCGTCCCGGATGGTCGCCACCCGCTGGGCCACGATCACCACGGTCGCCTCGGCCGTCTCCCGGGACAGCGCGGCCCGCAGGGCGGCGTCGGTGGAGTAGTCGAGCGCCGAGAAGGAGTCGTCGAACAGATAGATCTCCGGGCGCTGCACCAGGGTGCGGGCGATCGCCAGGCGCTGACGCTGACCGCCGGAGACATTGGTGCCGCCCTGCGCGATCGGCGCGTCCAGACCGCCCTCCAGCGCCTCCACGAACTCCTTGGCCTGCGCCACATCCAGCGCCTGCCACAGCTCCGCGTCGGTGGCGTCCGGATCGCCGTAGCGCAGATTCGTCGCGACCGTGCCCGCGAACAGGTACGGCTTCTGCGGCACGAGGCCGACCACCCGCGCCAGCACCTGCGGGTCCACCCCGGCCACGTCCTCCCCGTCGACCAGCACCCGGCCCTCGGTGACGTCGAACAGCCGCGGCACCAGCCCCAGCAGGGTGGACTTGCCGCTGCCGGTCGAGCCGATCACGGCCGTGGTCTGGCCCGGCCGGGCCACCAGGTCGACATTCCTGAGCACCGGCTCCTCGGCGCCCGGGTAGCGGAACCCGGCGCCACGGATCTCCAGATGCCCGTGCCGGCGCAGCTCGCGCACCGGGTCCGCCGGCGGCACCACACTGCTCTCGGTGTCCAGGACCTCCTGGACGCGCTCGGCACAGACCTCGGCGCGCGGCACCATCATGAACATGAAGGTGGCCATCATCACGGACATCACGATCTGCATCAGATAGGCGAGGAACGCCGTCAGATCGCCGATCTCCATGCCGCCGCTGTCGATGCGGTGCGCGCCGAACCACACCACCGCGATCGACGACAGGTTCACCACCGTCATCACGATGGGGAACATCAGCGCGAGCAGCCGGCCGGTGCCCAGCGACATCTCGGTCAGCTCGGTGTTGGACTTCCGGAACCGCTGCTGCTCGTACTCGTCGCGGACGAAGGCGCGGATGACGCGGTTGCCGGTGATCTGCTCGCGCAGCACCCGGTTCACCGTGTCCAGCCGCTCCTGCATGGACCGGAACAGCGGCCGCAGCGCCCGCACGATCAGCGTCACGCAGATGCCGAGCACCGGCACCACCGCGATCAGCACGGCGGACAGCGGCACGTCCAGGCCGAGGGCCATCACGATGCCGCCGACGCACATGATCGGCGCCGACGCGAGCAGCGTGAACGCCATCAGGGCCAGCATCTGCACCTGCTGGACGTCGTTGGTCGTCCGGGTGATCAGCGAGGGGGCGCCGAAGTGGCCGAGCTCGCGCGAGGAGAAGGACTGGACGCGCTCGAAGACGGCGGCGCGCACGTCCCGGCCGAGCGCGGCGGCCGTGCGGGCGCCGTAGTGGACGGCGCCGATGTTGCACACGATCTGGACCATCGAGATGGCGATCATGAGCGCGCCGAAGCCGAGGATGTAGCCCGTGTCCCCGTGGACGACACCGTTGTCGATGATGTCCGCGTTGAGGGTGGGCAGGTAGAGGGTGGCGCACGTCTGGAGGAACTGGAGCAGCACCAGCAGGGCGATGGGTTTGCGGTAGGGACTGAGATAGGTCCGCAGAAGTCGTATGAGCACGTCGCTTCTCTCGGAGTCGGCGGGGTCCGGCGATGGGGGCGAATGGTTGCCCCTGGCCCCTATCGTCGAACACCGCACCCGCGTTACCTCAACCGATTAATGTCCCGGCGCGCCGCGGTCCGTCCCTTACTGCCGGAACGCCCCGGGATGCGTCTGCTCCCGCACCGACACGAACTGCTGGCGCACCGCCTGTCCCACGGCCAGGTCGTCGCCCGGGTCGAGCACCTGGCCGGCCGCGCCCTGCCACGGCGGCGGGGTGCGCGGGTCGAGTGTGCCCTGCGACACACCGAGGGCCCAGGCGGCCTGCCGGGCGGCGCCGATCGCGGCGTAGTCGGCCGGCTGCGGCACCACGACCCGTGCCCCGAACAGCGCGGGCGCGGCCGCCTGCACCGCGGGCAGCTCGGCGGCGGGGCCCAGCAGGAAGATCCGCCGCACCTCCACGCCCCGGCCGCGCAGCACGTCCAGGGCGTCGGCGAGCCCGCACAGCATGCCCTCGAAGGCCGCCCGCGCCAGGTGCTCCGGGCGCATCGCCTCGCGCCTGAGGCCCGCCAGGGTCCCGGCGGTGTGCGGCAGATGCGGGGTGCGCTCGCCCTCCAGATAGGGCAGCAGCACCAGCCCGTGCGCGCCGGGCGTCGACTTCATCGCCAGGTCGGACAGAGCCTCGAGATCGGGCAGCCCGAGCAGCTCGGCGGTGCCCCGCAGGGCCCGTACGGCGTTCAGGGTGGTCACCACCGGCAGATGCATCCCGGTCGCGTCGGCCAGCGAGGTGATCATCCCGGTGGCGTCGTGCAGCGGCTCGGGGTGCACGGCCATCACCGAGCCGGACGCGCCCAGCGACACGACGGCGTCGCCGAACCCCACGCCCAGCCCGAACGCGGCGGCCATGGTCTCGCCGGTCCCGGCCGAGATCAGCAGGCCCTCCGGCGTGGTGCCGGCCGCCTCGGCGGGCCCGATCACCTCGGGCAGCATCACCTGGTGACCGAGCGCCAGCTCCACCAGATCGGGCCGGTAGGCGCCGGTCGCCGCCGACCAGTAGCCGGTCCCGGAGGCCCCGCCCCGGTCGGTCGTCCGGCGCGCCGGACGGCCCAGCAGCTGCCAGACCAGCCAGTCGTGGGCCTGCATCAGCCCGGCGGTGCGCAGCGCGTTGTCCGGCTCGCTCCTCTGGAGCCAGCGCAGTTTGGTGATCGCCTGCGCGGCGGTGGGGACACTGCCCACCGCCTGCGACCATGCCTCGCGGCCGCCGAGCGCGTCGGTCAGGTCCGCGGCGGCGACCTGGGCGCGCTTGTCGCCGCCGACCATCGCCGGGCGCACGGTGCCGCCCTGCGTGTCCAGCGGGACCACGGCGTTGGCCTGCGAGGAGACGCCGATGGCCTGGACGCCCTCCAGCAGCCCGCCGCCGGCCGCCTCACCGAGGGAGAGCAGCCAGACCTGCGGGTCCACGTCACTGGGGCGTGTGTCATCGGCGCCCTCCACCGGGTGAGGGGCGTACCCCTGCCTCAGTACCGACCCGGTGTCCGTGTCACAGACCACGATGCGCGTGAAATCGGGTGAGCTGTCCAACCCGGCGACTATCCCCATGAGTGAGATTTTGCCGTACGCGGGCCGCATCGGCGTTCACAGGATCAGGTGTTGCTCGTGCCCCAGTCGTCGTCCTCCGGGAAGCTGCCGTTGCGGTCCCTCAGATGACGGACCCGGGCGGCCACGGAGGCCGGGATCCGGTCGCCCACCTTGGTGCCCACCGCGTGGAAGGCCTTGCCGGTGAACTCGCGGCCCTGGTGCGCGGCGGTCTCCGCGGTGTTGCGGACGGCCGGGTTCTGGGCGACCCGGCGGGCGGACTTCTTCAGCTGTTCGTAGCGCTCGCGCCCGGCACGCGTGCCCAGCACGTAACCCGCGGCCAGTCCGGCGACGAACGTGAGCTTGTAGCGCATGGCGGAGCCACCCTTCCGTGGTGGTGGAGAACCGATTGGCGGAGCACCCCCCTGCTTGCGCTAATGTATGTGTCGCAGCGAGCGAGCGCCCCCTGGCGAATACCCAGGTAGGTACGTTCGATGCAACGAGGCATTCCTCCGTAGCTCAATTGGCAGAGCAGCCGGCTGTTAACCGGCAGGTTACTGGTTCGAGTCCAGTCGGGGGAGCTCGGTCCTCCGTAGCTCAATTGGCAGAGCAGCCGGCTGTTAACCGGCAGGTTACTGGTTCGAGTCCAGTCGGGGGAGCATCGTGAAGAGGACCCCTCCGGGGTCCTTTTTCATGTCCGGTTCGGGCCGGGTGGAACCGCCGCAGCCAGGGCGGAGTCTCCATGGTCACGAAGGCAGCAGGAAGCCGACCATCCGGAGCAGGAGATCGTATGAGCGGCTATGCTGCGGCAGACGGCGCGCACACATGTACGCGACACGCCGCTATGGGGCGGTAGCTCAGCCGGTTAGAGCAGCGGACTCATAATCCGTCGGCCGTGGGTTCGAGTCCCACCCGCCCCACCGCAAGCCTGCCGTGCAGGAACGTTAGTCCAGATATCCCCGCAGCTGGTCCGCGAACGCGTGGTCCCTCAGCTTGTTCAGGGTCTTCGACTCGATCTGCCGGATGCGCTCCCGGGTCACCCCGAAGATGCGGCCTATCTCCTCCAGCGTGCGCGGCCGTCCGTCCACCAGGCCGTAACGCAGCTGGACCACCTTGCGCTCCCGCTCCCCCAGCGTCGACAGCACCGCCTCCAGGTGCTCCCTCAGCAGCAGGAACGCGGCCGACTCGACCGGGGAGGCGGCGTCGCCGTCCTCGATCAGGTCGCCGAGCGCCACGTCGTCCTCCTCGCCGACCGGCGCGTGCAGCGAGACCGGCTCCTGGGCCAGGCGCAGCACCTCGCCCACCCGCTCGGGCGCCAGGTCCAGTTGGCCGGCCACCTCCTCCGGGGTCGGCTCGTAGCCGCGCTCCTGGAGCATGCGGCGCTGCACGCGCACCACACGGTTGATGAGCTCGACGACATGGACGGGCACCCGGATGGTGCGGGCCTGGTCGGCGAGGGCGCGGGACATGGCCTGGCGGATCCACCAGGTGGCGTAGGTGGAGAACTTGTAGCCGCGGGCGTAGTCGAACTTCTCCACGGCCCGGATCAGCCCGAGGTTGCCCTCCTGGACCAGGTCGAGCATGGTCAGGCCGCGGCCGACGTACCGCTTGGCGACGGACACCACCAGGCGCAGATTCGCCTCGATGAGGCGGCGTTTGGCCATCCGGCCCATGACGACGAGCCGGTCGAGGTCGAGGGCGAGCCGGGTGTCCAGGTGGGGGGTGCTGAGCAGCTTCTCCTCGGCGAACAGGCCGGCCTCGACGCGGCGGGCGAGGTCGACCTCCTCGGCGGCGGTGAGCAGCGGGATGCGGCCGATCTCCCGCAGGTACTGGCGGAACAGGTCCGAGGACGGCCCGCTGGTGTCGGCGCGCGCGGGAGCCGGTTCGGCGGGCTCGGGGGCCTCCGCCGCCTGCAGCGCCCCGGCGGACGGTTCGGGCGGCTCGGACGCCGGCTCCGGGCCGGCCTCGGGCCGGAGCGTGGCACGGCCCTGCGGCGGTACGGCGACGAGCATGCCGCCGTCGGGGCCGGGCTCCGGCCCGTCGGTGTCGGTGTCGTTCTGGACGAGGGTCTGGGTCTGCACGGGGGCGACCTCCAGGGTGATCGCTGCGGAGTGGCACGGCAGCGCTGCTTCGGGGGCGGAGTCGGCGGCCTCGCCGCTGTCCGTCCCGTCCGCGATGAGCGGAATCGCGGGGGTGGGGGACCCGTCGGGGACGGATCGGCCGCGCTCCGGGGACTCAGGCACCGGGACCCAGTGTGGGGTAAGACACATCGCCGCCACGAGGGGCGTGCGAGGACTTTTTGGGACCGGTCCGTGACCGCGTGGTTACCGTGACGGCAAACCGGGGTGCCGACGCCCCCGCTGATCTGGCACGATCCCCCGGTGTCCGGATCCTTGTACGAAACCCATGTCACGGTCCGCTGCGACGGCTCCGCCGAGTCCGCGCGGCTCGACGGCTGGGCGGCCGCGGCCGGCCTGAAGCTCACCCGCATCGAACTGGCCCGGGGCCGGATGCGGGTGCAGCCCATGCTGACGCTGACCGGCTCGCCGTCGTACGCCGCCGCCGCGGCGGACGCCGAGCGGGTGGTGGCCCGGCTGCGGGCGGACGGGTTCGTTCCGGTCCGGGTGAAGACCGAGTCGGCGCCGTGGGCGCCCGAGGTGCCCCAGCGGCCCTGCGCGGCCCCGCGGTACTTCGAGCACCACGTGAAGCTGCGGCTGCCCGCCGGTGCCGGCCTCGACGCGCTGGCCGCCCTGGTCGTGCCGCACGGCGCCCATCTGTCGTGGAACGCCCGGCGCGTCCTCGGCGGCGGCCGGCACGAGCGGTTCGTCACCCAGCGCTGCCGGGACGTGGACGCCGAGGGCGCGGGACATGCGCTCGACGCGCTGCTCGCCGCCCTGGACGGACACGAAGTGGTCGACGTGGAACGGGAGTTCGTGCTGTACGACAGCGACCTTTCGGTCGACGACGGCTGGATCGAGGACGGGACGGCGGCACGGGAGGTGCGGCGATGAGCAGGTCATGGCGGAAGTGGTCCCTGTGGAACAAGGACGTGCCCAGGGAGGAACTGGACGACAGGACCCGGCGCGATCGCTCGTTCCCGCTCACCCTGCGGACCGTGCCCGGCAAGGGGGTCAGCCAGCAGCTGGTGTTCGACCCGGCCATGAAGCACCACCGCAACGGCTATCGCGCCACCGACCCCGCCTTCGCCGACCCGGAGCGCACCGACGCCTGGCGCACGGCCCGGCGCCGCGCGCTCGGCCTGGTGCTGTCGGCGGTCGCGGACTCCGAGTGGGTGGAGTCCCTGGTGCTGCGCGGCAGCGTCCTGATGGCCCTCTGGTTCGGCGAGGCCGCCCGTGAGCCCGGTGACCTGGACTTCGTCGTCGTACCGCACAGCTGGGGCATCGACGACGAGCGGACCGCGCGGATGTTCGAGGGGATCGCGCGGGCCGCCGAGGAGGCGTCCGGGGACGGCGTCCGCGTCCACGCCGAGGGCGCGGTCGTGGAGGACATCTGGACCTATGAGCGGGTGCCGGGCCGCCGCATGGTGCTGCCCTGGAGCGCGCCGGGGCTCCCCCACGGCCATGTCCAGCTCGACTTCGTCTTCAACGAGCGGCTGGCCGAGGAGCCGGAGCCCGTCGAGCTGCCGGGCGGCGCCGTCCTCCGGGCCGCGACACCCGCGCTGTCCCTGGCGTGGAAGATGATGTGGCTGCTCAACGACGCCCACGCGCAGGGCAAGGACCTCTACGACGCCGTCCTGCTCGCCGAACGGCACCCCCTGCGCTACGAGCTGTTGCACAAGGTGTTCGAACTGTCGGGCGAGTGGCCCTATCCGCAGCAGCGGTATGTCACGTTCGACGATGTGACCGAGCTGGTGCGGTACGTCGAGTGGGAGCACTTCGCCGTCGAGTACCCGCGCCACGCCGACGCCGAGGCGGAGTTCACCGGCCGGCTCGTCCGGGCCGTACGTCCCGCCTTCGAGGAGGGGGAACGGTCACAGGGCGCCGGCCCCGTGCTCCCGTAGCGCCTGGTCATACTGCTGGAGCACCCACAACTCGTTCTGTACGGCGGCCAGTTCGGCCGGGTCGCCGCCGGCGGCCAGCCGGGTCAGCCGGGACTGGACGTCCCGGATGCGCCGCTCCACCGCGCGGCGGCGGACCTGGACCAGCACCATGCCCGCGTACACCTCGTCGACCGTGCGGCGCATGATCGCCTCGACGGCCAGCTCGGTGACCATCGCGCGGACGGTGTCGTCGGGGGCGGCCTCGCGGACCTGGACCAGATACTGCTGCGGGTCCGGAACGCCGTACTCGGCGCCGCCCGCCTCGATGATCGCCAGCCGCACGGCCGCGTAGGGCGCCGCGGTGAACTCGTCCACCCCGTAGGCGTCGAAGGCCGGGGAGACCAGGTCCGGGCGCTGGAGGGCGAGCTTGAGCAGCTCGCGCTCGGTGGCGTAGACGGGGTTGCGCAGGTTCAGCGCCGGGCCGGCGGGCGCGGCGGGGGCCGCCTGCTGGATCTGCCCGCCGCGCTGCCGCTCGGGGGCCGGGCCCCGGCCGCCGCGGTCACGGGCCCAGCGGGCCAGCTGGCCCACCCGCTTGACGACGAACTGCGTGTCCAGGATGCCGAGCATCCCGGCGAGCTGGACGGCGACCTCGTGCTGGGCGCCGCTGTTCTTGATCCGGGCGACGATCGGCGCGGCCTCGTCCAGGGCGGCGGCGCGGCCGGCCGGGGTGTTCAGGTCGTAGCGCAGGACGATCTGGCGCAGCGCGAACTCGAAGAGAGGGGTGCGCGGTTCGGCCAGGTCGGCGACGGCCTCGTCGCCCTTGGCCAGGCGCAGCTCGCAGGGGTCCATGCCGTCGGGGGCGATGGCGATGTAGGTCTCGGCGGCGAACTTCTGGTCGTCCTCGAACGCGCGCAGGGCGGCCTTCTGGCCGGCCGCGTCACCGTCGAAGGTGAAGATCACCCGGGCCGAGCCGTTGTCCATCAGCAGGCGGCGCAGGATACGGATGTGCTCGCCGCCGAAGGCCGTGCCGCAGGTGGCGATGGCCGTGGTCACCCCGGCGAGATGGCAGGCCATGACATCGGTGTAGCCCTCGACGACGACGGCCCGGCTGGACTTGGCGATGGGCTGCTTGGCCAGGTCGATGCCGTAGAGGACCTGCGACTTCTTGTAGATCGGGGTCTCGGGGGTGTTGAGGTACTTCGGGCCGTTGTCCGCCTCGTACAGCTTGCGCGCGCCGAAGCCGACGACCTCGCCGCCGATGTCGCGGATGGGCCACATCAGCCGGCCGCGGAAGCGGTCGATGGGGCCGCGGCGGCCCTCCTGGGACAGGCCCGAAAGGATCAGCTCCTTGTCGGTGAAGCCCTTGCCGCGCAGGAAGCGGGTGAGGTGGTCCCAGCCCTGGGGGCTGTAGCCGACGCCGAAGTGCACGGCCGCGGCCTGGTCGAAGCCGCGCTCGGCGAGGAAGATCCGGCCGGTGTCGGCCTCGGGGCCGGTGGCGAGCTGCTCCGCGTACCACTCGGCGGCGATCTTGTGCGCCTCGACCAGGCGGATGCGCTCGCCGCGCTGGTGGGCGGGGTTGTAGCCGCCCTCCTCGTAGCGCAGGGTGATGCCCGCCTGGCCGGCCAGGCGCTCGACCGCCTCGGAGAAGGTGAGGTGGTCGATCTTCATCACGAACGTGATGGTGTCGCCGCCCTCCTGGCAGCCGAAGCAGTGGAAGAACCCCTTGCTCGGGCTGACCTGGAAGGACGGCGACTTCTCGTCGTGGAACGGGCACAGCCCCTTGAGGTTGCCGCCACCCGCGTTGCGCAGCTGGAGGTACTCGGACACGACGGCGTCGATGGGAACCGCGTCCCGTACCGCCTTCACGTCCTCGTCATTGATCCGTCCTGCCACGAGGAGATTCTACGGTGAGGGACTGACACACCCGCGCCCGAAGGGGGCGGGACCGTATCGATGTGCGGCTCCGCCGCGTGGGCGCGGGCAACCGCACGACACCCGCACCCGCGGGACGGCAGGAACAGGGCAGACGCCTAGGCGCCCAGCGAGTCCAGCGCCACGCCGGGATCGGCGAGGGCATCCGAGGAGACCCGGACCTTGGTCCGGATCAGCCGCTGGATCGGCTCTGTGACGTCCCACACGTTCACGTTCATCCCGGCCAGCACCCTCCCCTCCTTCACCCAGAACGCGATGAACTCACGCTTCCCGGCGTCCCCGCGGACCACGACCTCGTCGTACGACCCCGGCGGCGCCCATCCGCTGTACTCCATGCCGAGGTCGTACTGGTCGGAGAAGAAGTAGGGCACCCGGTCGTAGACGACGTCCTGGCCGAGCATGGCCTTCGCGGCGGCGGGTCCGCCGTTGAGGGCGTTGGCCCAGTGCTCCACCCGCAGCCGGGTGCCGAACAGCTCGTGCGGGAACGAGACCACGTCACCGGCGGCGTAGATGTCCGGGTCGGAGGTGCGCAGCCGGTCGTCGGCGAGGATGCCGCCGCCCTGGGCCCGGTCGGCGATCTCCAGCCCGGCCGCCTCCGCGAGCGCGGTGCGCGGGGCCGCGCCGATCGCGGCGAGGACGGCGTGCGCGGGGTGCTCCTCCCCGTCGGAGGTCTGCGCCGCGAGGACCATGCCGTCCTGGCCGGTGATCTCGGTCAGCCGCGCCCCGAAGTGGAAGCGGACGCCGTGCTCGCGGTGCAGCTCGGCGAAGAGGTTGCCGAGCTCGGGGCCGAGGACGCCGTGCAGCGGGGTGGGCTCGGGCTCGACGACGGTGACCTCGGCGCCGTAGCCGCGGGCGGCCGCCGCGACCTCCAGGCCGATCCAGCCGGCGCCGGCGATCACCAGATGGCCGTTGTCGCGGCCGAGCGCGGTCAGGGCCTGCTTGAGCCGCTCGGCGTGGGCGAGGCGGCGCAGATGGTGGACGCCGACGAGGTCGGTGCCGGGGATGTCCAGGCGGCGCGGTTCCGCGCCGGTCACGATCAGCAGCTTGTCGTAGTGGACGAGGGTGCCGTCGTCACCGAAGCGGACCGTCCTCGCAGCGCGGTCGATCCGGTCGACGGTCTGGCCGAGGTGGAGTTCGATGTCGTTGCGCGCGTACCAGGCCGGTTCGTGCACGAAGACGCTGTCGCGGCCCTCCTTGCCGAGCAGGAACCCCTTGGACAGCGGGGGCCGCTCGTAGGGGTGGTCGCGTTCGTCGCAGATCAGTATCACCCGCCCCGAGAAGCCCTCCGCCCGGAGCGTCTCGGCCGCCTTGGCTCCCGCGAGACCGCCACCGACGATGACGAATGTCTGATCCGCGTCGACCACTTGATGCCTCCTCGTTGACGTAGCGCCACATGCGAGCCTCCCGCACGCAGCGTGATGGGGGAAGAGGGAGTGACCCGATCAGGCCACGGAGGGTCACGTACCTACGGTGTATGCCCCTGTCACGGGTACCCCGTCAGACGTGTGTGCAGCGACCGCGCGGACGCGTCGGTGAGGGAGGCGATCTGGTCGACGATCACCCGCTTGCGGGCGCGGTCGTCGCCGGCCCGGTCGAACAGCGCGCGGAACTGCGGGTCGAGGCCGTCGGGGGCGCGCAGGGTGAGCGCGTCGGCGAGTCCGGCGACGACGATCCGCTGGTCGGCGCGGATCCGGGTCTGTTCGTCGCGCTGCATGACGTACCGGTCGGCGACCGCCTTCAGCACCGCGCACTCCATGCGTGTCGCGCGCGGCACGACCAGTTCGGCGGAGTAGCGGGTGAGCCGGCCGCCGCCGTACGCGGCCCGGGTGGCGGTCTCGGCGGCCAGACAGAACCGGCCGATGAGCTGGCTGGTGGCGTCCTTCAGCCGGGCCTGGGCGAGGGCCGTGCCGTCGTAGCCGTGCGGCCACCACTCCTCGTCCTGGAGCCGGTCGAGGGCCTCGGCGAGTTCGGCCGGGTCGGTGTCCGCGGGCACATAGCGGCCGACGGCCACCGCGAACACGTCCTGCCGTTCCGGCTCGGCGTGCAGGAGGTTGGGGTCGATGTGCCCCGCGTGCAGACCGTCCTCCACGTCGTGCACCGAGTACGCCACGTCGTCCGACCAGTCCATGACCTGCGCCTCGAAGCAGGTGCGGGTGCCCGGGGCGTCCTTGCGGGCCCAGTCGAAGACCGGGCGGTCGTCCTCGTACACGCCGAACTTCTGCGAGCCGGGGGTGTCGGGGTGGGCGCCGCGCGGCCAGGGGTACTTGGTGGACGCGTCCAGGGCGGCGCGGGTGAGGTTCAGTCCGACGGAGCCGTCCTCGGTGAACCGCTTGGGCTCGATGCGGGTGAGGAGCCTGAGGGACTGGGCGTTGCCCTCGAAGCCGCCGCAGTCCGCGGCGAATTCGTTGAGGGCCTGTTCGCCGTTGTGGCCGAAGGGCGGGTGGCCGAGGTCGTGGGACAGACAGGCGGCCTCGACCAGGTCGGGGTCGCAGCCGAGGGCCGCGCCGAGCTCCCGGCCCACCTGGGCGCACTCCAGGGAGTGGGTGAGGCGGGTGCGGGGGCTGGCGTCCCAGGCGCTGCCGCTGGCGCCGGGGGTGACGACCTGGGTCTTTCCGGCGAGCCTTCTGAGAGCGGAGGAGTGCAGGACGCGGGCGCGGTCGCGCTGGAAGGCGGTGCGGCCCGGGCGTTTGTCGGGCTCGGGGGCCCAGCGTTCGGTTGCCGTGTCGTCGTAGGGGGTGCCAGCCATGGTTCGACAGTAGTGCGCCTGTGCGTCGGCGACGTGCTGTTGTGTCGCGGGTTCGTTCGCCGTGTGCCGTTGTGTCGCGGGTGCGGGTGGTTCGCGGCGGTCCCGCGCCCCGTCGGGCCGCCGCGCCCGCCCGCGTCGAGAAGGCCTCGGCGGTTCCGTGAACGATCAGGCGGCCGTCCTCACCCGCGTGGCGAGGGCCTGGTCGTAGCGGTGCAGGAGGAGGCGGGCCATCGCCGGGTGGGCGCCCAGGGGGGCCGCGGCGATGAAGGGGGCCGCGTTCGCGCACTCCGTCGCGAAGCGGCCGGGGGCGGTGAAGCAGGAGGCGACGGCGACGCGGTGGCGGCCGCGCGCGGTCAGGGAACGGATCGCGGCCGGGACGGTGGGCTTGGCGGCGCAGGCGTAGGCGGGGACGACCGGCACACCCACGCGCTCGGCGAGCAGGGCGGCGATCCGGCGCGTGCCCACGGCGGACTCGGGGTCGCGGGAGCCGGCGGCGGCCAGCACGACCGCGCTGGAGCGGCGCTCGGACTCGGTGCGCGGGGCGCGCCAGCCGGCCTCGGTCAGGCGCTCGTGGAGGGCCTCCACCAGCAGCGGGTGCGGGCCCAGCGGTTCGGCCACGTAGGTGTGCGCCCGTGCCTCGGCCGCCATCTCGGGGATGTCCTGCTTGACGTGGTAGCCGCGGCTCAGCAGCAGCGGGACCAGGACGGACTCGCCGGGCAGGGCGGCGAGGGTGTCCGTCAGCAGCGGCGCGTTGAGCTCGATGTGGCCGAGGTGGACGGCGAGGCCGGGGCGCAGCTCGCGGACCCGGTCGAGCAGTTCGCGCACGGTCGCCAGGGCCCGCGGGTCGCGGCTGCCGTGGGCGACCAGGACGAGCGCGGGCGCGGCCGGGCGGTGGCCGTCGAGCGGGGCGAGGCCGAGGCGGCTCGCGAGCTCGCCGCTGATCCGGTTCCTGAGATACGCCGTCATGCGGAGAGCCTGGCGTACGGAGATTGCGTGGCCGTTGCACGGCCGTCACGGGTGTTTTCCGCTGCTTCACGGAATGCCGGGGAGCGGTGTGAGGTGCGGCGCGGGACCGGTGCACGGTGAACCGGACCGCGGTGTGAGGTGCCGCGCGGTGAACCGGACCGGCGTGCCCGGCGTCCTCCCTTCTCGGGACCGGAGGGGACCGGTGCCGGATCGGAGGGTGGCCGGATGAAGATCGCGCGACCTCGGCTGCCGCGCACGCGTACCGGGTGGCGGCGCCTGACGCAGGCCGTGATGGCGGTCTGCGCGCTGGCGCTGCTGCCGTCGGCGTGGCTGCATCTCGTGACCGACGGACGGTTGCGTACGACGGCGGACGTGCCGCGCTCGGACGTGGCCGTGGTGTTCGGCGCCGGGCTGTGGAACGGGGAGCCGTCGCCGTACCTCGCGCACCGGCTGGACGCGGCGGCCGAGCTGTACCGCGCGGGGCGGGTGAAGGTCGTCCTGGTGACCGGGGACAACAGCCGCAAGGAGTACGACGAGCCGGACGCGATGCGCGCCTATCTGACCCGGCACGGCGTACCGGACCGGCGGATCGTGTCGGACTACGCGGGCTTCGACACCTGGGACTCCTGTGTGCGCGCGAAGAAGATCTTCGGGGTCGACGAGGCGGTGCTGATCAGCCAGGGCTTCCATGTCCGCAGGGCGGTGGCGCTGTGCGAGGAGGCGGGGGTGCGCTCGTACGGCGTCGGGGTCGACGAGCCGCACGACGCGACCTGGTACTCCGGCGAGGTCCGGGACGTCGTCGCCTCCGGCAAGGCCGCGCTGGACGCCCTGCTCGAGCCGGACCCGCGGTTCCTGGGGCGCAGGGAGCCCGGTGTGACGCGGGCGCTGCGGGACGCCGGCCGAGGGGTGTGAGCTCGCCCACGCCCGCGGAGGCCGGTGGGGCGTGTGACCTGGCACCTCACGGCGGGCGCGGGGCCCCGGGGAGGTCGCCGTGCGCTTCGTTTAACAATCAGCCGTCCTCCGCGTAACACGCCCGACCCACGCTGAGGTGCATGGAGACCACCTCGACGCCCACTCACTGCCCGTACTGCGCCCTGCAGTGCGGGATGAACCTGTCGCCCGCACGCGAGGGGGGCGTCGAGGTGACCGAGCGCGCCGACTTCCCGGTGAACCGGGGCGCCCTGTGCGGCAAGGGCCGCACGTCGGCGGCGGTCCTGGCGCCGGGCGTGCGGCTGACCACCCCGCTGGTGCGCTCGGGCGGGGTGCTGGTGCCGGCCGGCTGGGACGAGGCGCTCGACCGGATCGCCGGGTCGATGCGCGGCACGCGCGCCGAGCACGGCCCCGACGCGTGCGGGGTGTTCGGCGGCGGCGGCCTGACCAACGAGAAGGCCTACAGCCTGGGCAAGTTCGCCCGGATAGCGCTCGGCACCTCGCAGATCGACTACAACGGCCGGTTCTGCATGTCCTCCGCGGCGGCGGCCGGGATCAAGGCGTTCGGGCTGGACCGCGGGCTGCCGTTCCCCCTGGAGGACATCCCCCGCACCGGGTGCGTGATCCTGGTCGGCTCCAACCTCGTGGAGACGATGCCGCCCGCGCTGCGCTACCTCACCGAGCTCAAGGAGAACGGCGGCACGCTGATCGTCGTCGACCCGCGCCGCACCCGCACCGCCGAGCAGGCCGATCTGCATCTGGCCCCCCGGCCGGGCACCGACCTGGCGCTCGCGCTGGGCATGCTGCACCTGGTCGTGGCGGAGGGGCGCACCGACGAGGGCTACATCGGTGAGCGGACGACGGGCTGGGAGGAGGCCCGCGCGGCGGCGATGGCGCACTGGCCGGAGTACGTCGAGCGCATCACCGGCGTGTCCGTGCCCGAACTGCGCGAGGCGGTACGGCTGTTCTGCGAGCCCGAGGCGGCGATGGTGCTCACCGCGCGCGGACCCGAGCAGCAGTCCAAGGGCACCGACACCGTGGGCGCCTGGATCAACCTGTGCCTGGCCACGGGCCGCGCGGGCCGCCCGCTGTCCGGGTACGGCTGTCTGACCGGCCAGGGCAACGGACAGGGCGGCCGCGAGCACGGCCAGAAGGCAGACCAGCTGCCCGGCTACCGCAAGCTGGACGACCCCGAGGCGCGGCGGCACGTGGCCGCGGTGTGGGGCGTGGACCCCGACTCGCTGCCGGGGCCGGGGCGCAGCGCGTACGAGCTGCTGGAGGCGCTCGGCTCCGACATCAAGTCCCTGCTGCTGATGGGCTCCAATCCGATCGTCTCCGCGCCGCGCGCCGCGCACATCGAGGAGCGGCTGCGGTCGCTGGACTTCCTCGCGGTGGCCGACGTGGTGCTGTCGGAGACGGCCGAACTCGCCGACGTCGTGCTGCCGGTGACGCAGTGGGCGGAGGAGACCGGCACGACGACCAACCTGGAGGGCCGCGTCCTGCTGCGCCGCCGGGCGCTCACCCCGCCCGACGGCGTCCGCAGCGACCTGGACGTCCTGCACGGCCTCGCCGCCCGGCTGGGGGTGGAGAAGGGCTTCCCGACCGATCCCGAGGAGGTCTTCGAGGAGCTGCGGCGCGCGAGCGCGGGCGGGGTCGCGGACTACTCCGGGATCACGTACGGGAGGCTGGCGGAGGAGAACGGGGTGTTCTGGCCCTGCCCGGGTCCGGTGGAGCCGGGTTCGCCCGACGACGCCGGGGTCGCCGGGGATGGCTCGTCCGGTCCGCATCCCGGGACCCCGCGCCTCTTCCTGGACCGTTTCGCCACTCCGGACGGGCGGGCCCGGTTCGCCCCGGTCTCGCACCGGGCGATCGCCGAGGAACCCGACGAGGAGTACCCGGTGCTGCTCACCACCGGCCGGGTGGTCTCGCAGTACCAGTCGGGCGCGCAGACCCGGCGGGTGGCGGAGCTCAACGCCGCGGCGCCGGGCCCCTTCGTGGAGCTGCACCCGCGGCTGGCGGCCCGGCTGGGCGCGGCCGAGGGCGACCCGGTGGCGGTGGTCTCACGGCGCGGACGCGCGGTGGCACCGGCCCGTATCACCACGGCCATCCGCCCGGACACGGTGTTCATGCCGTTCCACTGGCCGGGCGAGGGCCGGGCCAACTCGCTCACCAACCCGGCCCTGGACCCGACCTCGCGGATGCCGGAGTTCAAGGCGTGCGCGGTGCGGCTGGAGGCGGTCGCGCAGGCCGGTGAACGACCCGTGCCCGGCCCGGAATTGACCCATGATTCCCGGGCCTGAATGCACCCCGTGGCGGGTCTTTGCGCCTCGTAGATTCGAGACATGACGACCTACCAGGTACCCCAGCGCATGAACTTCTCCGCCGTCGCCCCGAAGGTGTTCAAGGCGGTTCTGGCCCTCGACGCGGCCGCCCGGCAGGGCATCGACCCGGTCCTGCTGGAGCTGGTCCAGATCCGCGCCTCGCAGATCAACCGGTGCGCGTACTGCATCGACTACCACACCGGTGACGCGCGCAAGGGCGGCGAGAGCGAGGACCGGATCTACCAGCTGTCGGCGTGGCAGGAGTCGAGCCTGTACACGGAGAGGGAGCGGGCCGCGCTCGCCCTCACCGAGGCGGTCACGCTGCTGCCGCACGGCGTCCACGACGAGGTGTACGAGGAGGCCGCGCGCCACTTCGGGGAGCAGGAGCTGGCCCAGCTGATCGCGCTGGTCTTCACGGTGAACACATGGAACCGGATGAATGTGACGACCCGTAAGACGCCCGGCACGATGTGAGCGGCGGCGGCCCGGGGGCGGGTCAGCCGCCGCCCGGGAGGGGCCGCTCGCGGGCGAGCCAGTCGCCGCCCGCGATGAGCCGCCCGCGTGCCCGCAGCCGTACGGCGACGGAGGGCGCGGCGAGGTAGACCCAGGCGCGCACGGCGGTCCGGTCGGCGTCCCGGGTCACCTCGCGGGCGACCCGCTCGTAGAGGCTGCGGCGCGGGTCGCCGGGGACGTACTCCTCCAACCGGTCCAGTTCTTCGAGGAGTCGGCCGTAGGCCTCGGGCCGCGCGGTGACCAGTTCCCCGCTGACCTCTCCCCCGGCCTCCTCCACGGCGTAGGGGTAGCCGGGGCCGTCGTACAGCACCGCGCCGGCGAGCCGGGCGGGGTCCTCGGCGCGGGTGCGGCCGCGCAGGAAGGCGTCGTGGTTGGGCTCGCCGGGGCGGAGGGTGCCGTAGACGAAGAAGGGGAGGCGGCGGGGGCTGTCGGGCGTCACAGAAACGATTCTCACCTCTCACACACCTGCACGGAATCGCTATGGCCATGACAGGTGCACGACCCCTTGAATCTTGGTCACCTCCGCCGCCGTCCCCGTACGAGGAGACCCATGAGCCGGATACGGCCGTCCGCCGTCCGCCGTCTGTCCGCCGCCGCAGCCGTGGCCCTGCTGGCCGGGCTGCTGTCCCCCGCCGCCGGTGCGGCACCCGCCCCGACCGCCCTGGAGAACGCCGCCGCCGCGCTCAGCCGGCACGGCGGTGAACTCGGCCTCACCGACGCGCAGTCGGTGAAGGTCAGGGACGTGATCGTGGACGCGGACGGCACCCGGCACGTGCGCTACGACCGCACGTACCGGCGACTGCCCGTCCTCGGCGGGGACTTCGTGCTGCACCTGGCGCCGGACGGCCGGCTGACCGGCACCTCGCGCGCCACCTCTCGGCAGATCTCCCTGCCGGACGTCACCCCGGCACTGACCGCCGCGAGCGCCGCCGACCTGGCGGCCCGTGCCCTGCGCGCGACACGGCCCGGCTCGCTGCTGCGGCAGCTGACCTCCCGGCCCGAGCTGGTCGTGGACGCCCTGCACGGCGCGCCGAGGCTGGCGTGGCGCACCCGGGCCGCCGCCCTGGACGGCCGGGGCAACCCGGTCGCCCGCACCGTCCTGACGGACGCCACGACCGGGGCCCGGCTCGCCGCCTGGGACACGCTGGAGACCGCGTCGGGCGAGGGCAACTCCCTCTACGGCGGCACGGTGGCGCTGGAGACGACGGCGTCGGGATCGTCGTACCAGCTGAAGGACGGCGCGCGCGGCGGCACCTTCACGGGAGACGCCGCCGGCCAGTCCGACCTGTGCCTGCTGGGCACCCTGTGCCTGAGCCGCGCCCCTTCCACGGTCCTCACCGACACCGACAACCGCTGGGGCGACGGCACCACCGCCGACCGCGCCTCGGCGGCGGTGGACGCCCAGTACGGCACGGCGACCACCTGGGACTACTTCGAGAAGACCCACGACCGCAAGGGCATCGCGGGCGACGGCAAGGGCTCCTACAACCGCGTCCACTACGGCAACCGCTACGCCAACGCCTTCTGGGACGACACCTGCTTCTGCATGACGTACGGCGACGGCGACGGCACCCAGCTGGGTCCGCTGGTCTCCCTGGACGTGGCCGGACACGAGATGTCCCACGGAGTGACCTCGAAGACGGCGGCGCTGGCGTACTCGGGCGAGTCCGGCGGCCTGAACGAGGCCACCTCCGACGTATTCGGCACCCTGGTGGAGTTCCACGCGGCCAACGCCGCCGACCCCGGGGACTGGCTGATCGGCGAGAAGATCGTCCGCCCGGGCTTCGGCCGCACGGCCCTGCGGTACATGGACCGCCCCAGCCGCGACGGGAAGTCCGCCGACTGCTGGACCTCCGCCACCGGCAGCCTGGACGTCCACTACTCGTCCGGCGTCGCCAACCACTTCGCGTACCTCCTCGCGGAGGGCAGCGGCACCCGCACCCTGAACGGCGTCACCTACGACTCCCCCACCTGCGACGGCTCCACGGTCGACGGCATCGGCCGCACCGCCCTGGGCGCCATCTGGTACCGCGCCCTGACGGTCTACATGACGTCCTCGACGAACTACACGGGCGCCCGCACGGCCACGCTGAGCGCGGCGCGGGATCTGTACGGGGCGGGCAGCGCGCAGCACGCGGCGGTGGGCGCGGCCTGGAGCGCGGTCGGGGTGCGCTGAGGCGCCCGGCCCCGGCGGTCCCCGGCGGGGGAACGCCCCCGGGGCGCCGGTGGCGGGGACGGCCGCGGGGCGGCGCGGGCACCGCGCCGCCGCCGGTCACCCGTTCACCCCGTCGCCCTGCGCCCTTCGGGTGTTCTTCCGCGACACCTCCCCCTCACGGTCGTGACCTGCCGAAACGGGCTCCGGGGGGCACCCGCTGGGCGGCCGCGCGCGGCGTTTCTGACGGTGGGTCAGCAAGCGGGCCCGGCGTGCTGCCCTTTACCTCGGAGGAGCAGGGAAGAGCAGACCACCGATGCTCGTGAGGAGCGACCGATGCGACGTACCGCCCGGCTGCTGACCGGTGCCGCGCTCGCCGCCGCCGTCGGCGGGCCGCTCGCCGCACCTGCTCTGGCCGCGGGCGGGCTCGACGTGCTTCCGTCGTCCGTGGTGCCGGGCGGCGCGGTCACCGTGAGCACGGCCGCCTGCGGTGACGGCGGTACGGCGGCCGGTGACGCCAGCGCGGTCGGGGCGGGGCACTTCACCCTGGCGCCCGGCACGCACGAGGGCGAGGCGACCGGGCGGTTCAAGGTGCCGCCGAGCGCGCAGCCCGGGACGTACGAGATCGTCGTGGCGTGTGCCCGGGGCGGCCCCGAGGTGCGCGGCGACCTGGTGGTGACGCTGACCGCCGTGCAGCCGCGCGGCAGTGTGAAGACGGGGGTCGGCGGCGCGTTGGGCCCCGATCCCGTGCAGACCGCGGCAGGCGTGGCGGCTCTCGCCGTCGCCGCCGCGGGCGGTACCTGGCTCCTGCATCGCCGGGCGAGAGGCGACGGGATCTGACGGACACCCTCCGCTGTCCGTCCGCCGGTACCGCTTGTCCCCTCCCCCTCCGGGTCCGACCGCCCCCCACGGCCCGGAGGGGGCACGGGCAGGCCCCACGGGAGGTCAAGGTGCGCCGATACGGCACCGCCGCGACAGCGGCCGTCACCGTCATCGCCCTGTGCGCGGGCGCCTGGCTGCTGCACAACGGCGTCGCCACGCACGCCCCGCCGCAGCCCTCCGCGGCCGAGGCCAGCGCCGACACCGCCGCCGAGCCCGCCGCCCGCCCGCTGCCGCCGTCGCCGCCGGACCGCATCCGCATCCCCGCCATCCGCGTGGACGCGCCTCTGACGGGCCTCGGCCTCACCGCTTCCGGCAGCCTGGACGTGCCGCCCGCCGAGCGCGAGAACCTGGCCGGCTGGTACGAGGCCGGCACCACCCCCGGCGAGAGGGGCACCGCGATCGTCGCCGGGCACGTCGACAACGCGGACGGCCCGGCCGTCTTCTTCTCCCTCGGCGCGCTGAAGAAGGGCGGCGTCATCGAGATCGACCGGCGCGACGGCGGCACGGCCCGGTTCACCGTCTACGCCGTCGAGGTCTACCGGGCCGCGGACTTCCCCGACCAGAAGGTCTACGGCGCCGCGCCTTGGCCCGAGCTGCGGGTGATCACCTGCGGCGGCGGCTGGTCACGCGCGACCGGCTACCAGGGCAACGTCGTCGTCTTCGCCCGGCTCACCGGTGCCGTGCGCTGACCCGCCCAGCACGTTCTCCCTGCCCCACGCCCCGAGCGGCTCCAGCGCGGCGTCGAGGCTCTCGCCACGCGGCGTCAGGGAGTACTCCACCCTGGGCGGCACCTCGTCGTACTCCTCGCGGTGCACGACGCCGTCCGCCTCCAGCTCGCGCAGGTGCGCGGCGAGCACCTTCTCCGTGACGCCGGGCAGTTCGCGGCGCAGTTCGCCGAAGCGGTGCGGGCGGGTGCGCAGCGCCCACAGGATCAGCACCTTCCACTTGCCGCCGATCACGTCCATCGCCGCGTCGATCCCGCAGACGTACGACCCCGGCCGCCTGCCCGCCGTCCCGCCCGGGCCCCTGCCCGGCCCCGTCGCCATGTCCGGCCCCGTCCCCGTCGCCATGCCCGGTCTCCCTGCCTGGATGCTTTCCCGGCGGTAACCACCCACTCCGAAGTGCGTACTTGAGCGGGCCCGCCACCCTGATCGAGCCTAACCGGCATGACCGACACCGCACTTGCCCCGCTCACCGTCCTCGGCACCGGCGCCATGGGCAGCGCCCTGGTGCGCGCCTGGCTCACCGCAGGCCACCCCGTCACCGTCTGGAACCGCACCCCCGCCCGGGCCGAGGCGCTGGCCGCCGAGGGAGCCGCCGTCGTCGGCAGCGCGGCGGAGGCGGTCGCCGCGGGCGGGCCGGTGATCGTCTGCCTGCTCGACGACACCTCCGTCGGCGAGGCCCTGGAGCACACCGTCCTCACCGGCCGGGACCTGGTGAACCTCACCACCGGCACCCCCGCACAGGGCCGTGCCCGGGCCGCCTGGGCCGAGGCGCGCGGCGCCCGCTTCCTGGACGCGGGCATCATGGCCGTGCCGCCGATGATCGCCGACCCCGGCTCGGGGGCGTACGTGTTCTACAGCGGTTCGGCCGAGCTGTTCGAGGAGCACCGGGACACGCTCGCCGTACCGGCCGGGGCGGTCTTCACCGGCACCGACCCGGGCTTCGCGGCGCTGCACGACGTGGCGCTGCTCAGCGCCATGAGCGGCATGTTCGCCGGGGTGTTCCACGCCTTCGCGCTGGTGCGCCGCGAGAACATCGCGCCCGGGGAGTTCGCGCCGCTGCTCGAGGGCTGGCTCACCGCGATGGCGGGCCAGGTGCACGGCGCGGCCGCCCGGCTGGAGAGCGGGGAGTACACCGAGGGCGTCGTGTCCAACGCGGCGATGCAGGCGGCGGGCAACGCCACGCTGCTGCGCACCGCCGAGGAGCAGGGCGTCAGCCCCGAGCTGCTCACGCCGTACATGGCGCTGATGGACCGGCTGGTCGCCGAGGGGCGGGGCGCGGAGGACACCGTCGGGATGGTCGACCTGCTCGCGGGGCGCGCCGCCGGGTCCTGACGCCCGGCCCGGTCACCGCGGCCTGACGCCCGGCCCGGTCACCGCGTCCCGGCACCGCGCCCGCTCACCGCGTCCCGGGCACCGCGCCCGCTCACCGTGCACGCCCCCGGCGGATCAGGCGAGCCACTGCTCCCACGCCAGCTTCGCCACCAGCGTGAACACCACCGTCAGCAGCACGACGCGGACGAAGCCGCTGCCCTTCTTCAGGGCGGTGCGGGCGCCCAGCGTGCCGCCCACGAGGTTGAACACGGCCATCAGCGCGGCCAGCTGCCACAGCACGGCGCCCTGCCAGGCGAACATGGCGAGGGCGCCGGCGTTGGTGCAGCAGTTGACGATCTTGGCGGTGGCGGAGGCGGTCACCAGGTCGAGATGGAGGACGGCGGTGAGGGCGAGAACGAGGAACGTACCGGTGCCGGGGCCGATCAGCCCGTCGTAGAACCCGATGCCGAGGCCCGCCAGGCCGATCGCGGCGAGAATCCGGCGGCGGGTGACCGCGCCCGGCGCCGGGGCCGTGCCGAAGGCGGGCCGCAGGATCACGAACGCCGCCACCCCCAGCAGCACGACCATGATCACCGGCTTGAGGACCTCGGTGCTCATCCCGGCCGCGAAGAACGCCCCCGCCGAGGACCCGGCCAGCGCCGCGAGCCCGATCCGCACGGCCAGCCGGACGTCCACCGGCGCCTTGCGCGTGTACGTCACGGCGGCGCCCGTGGTGCCCACGATGGCCACCGCCTTGTTCGTGCCCAGCGCGTGCGCGGCCGGGGTGTTCCCCGGCAGACCCAGCAGCAGCGCCGGAAGAAGCAGCAGCCCGCCACCGCCCACCACGGCGTCGATCCAGCCGGCCGCGAGGGCGGCCAGGCAGAGCAGGGCGATCATGGTGAGAGGTATGTCGGGCATGGTCGGGACCCTACGGGACGGGATACATGCCCTGTCCACGTAGATCGGCGGGTTCAGAGCGTCCTCTGAGGTTCGGCCCGGTTCCCTCACATCGCGGCGCCCCGCATGCTGAGGGCAGAGTTCCCCCCGTGAAACAGACGTGATGCGACCGGGTAACACCCGCACCGCACGCTCGTTGACATGACCTCGAAATCGCGTGTGGTGGTGATCGGCGCCGGCCTCGCGGGCGTACGGCTCGCCCGGCGCCTGGCGGAGCTCGGCATGCCCGCGGTGCTCGTCGGCGAGGAGGAGCACCGGCCCTACAACCGGGTGCTGCTCGCCGAGGTGCTGGCCGGGCGCTACAGCCCCGACGTCATCGCGCTGCCCGCCCCGGCGGACCTGGTCCGCGCCCGGGTGACCGGGATCGACCGCGCGGCCCGCAAGGTGAACTGCGCGGACGGGGCGGAGATCGCATACGACACGCTGGTCCTGGCCACCGGCTCCAACCCGGTGCTGCCCCCGCTGCGCGGACTGTTCACCCCCGAGCACGTGCTCCCCGAGGGCGTCCACGCCTTCCGCACCCTGGACGACTGCCTGGGACTGTCCAAGGCGGTCCGCCCCGGCATCAGGGCCGTCGTCATCGGCGGCGGACTGCTCGGCGTGTCCGCCGCCCGCGCCCTCGCCCTGCGCGGCGCCTCGGTCGTCCTGGCCCAGCAGTCGGAACGGCTGATGGAGCGCCAGCTCGACCCGGCCGCCTCGCAGCTCGTGCACCGCCACCTCGTCGCGCTCGGCGTGGAGATCCACACCGAGTCCCGGGTCCGCGACGTGCGCTGCGTCGGCGGCGCCGTCCGCTCCGTGGAGATGCCCGACGGCTACGCCCTCGACGCCGACCTCGTCGTCCTGGCCTGCGGCGTCCACCCCCGGGTGGGCCTCGCCAAGGACGCCGGGCTCTCCGTGCACAAGGGCGTCCTCGTCGACGACGAGCTGCGCACCTCCGACCCGGACATCTTCGCCGTCGGCGACTGCGCCCAGCACGACGGCGAGGTCTACGGCCTCGCCGCGCCCGCCCTGGAGCAGGCCGACGTCCTCGCCGAGGTACTCGCCGGCCGCGCCGGTGCCCGCTACCGCGGCACCCGCGCCCTGACCCGGCTCACGCTCACCGGGCTCGACCTCGCCGCGTTCGGCGAGACCGTGCCCCTGCCGGGCGACGACGTCGTCCAGCTCGCCGACGCCACGCGCGGCACCTACCGCAAGGTCGTCGTCCGCGACGACCGCCTGGTCGGCGGGGTTCTCGTCGGCGAACTCGGCACCGTCGGCGCGCTGGCGCGCGCCTGGGAGGGAGCAGAGCCGCTCCCCGACGACGGCCCCCTGCTCCACCTGCTCACCAACGACGGAGGCTCCTCATGACCGCCACCCCGGGGGCCACCCCCACGATCGTGCTCGTCGGCCACGGCATGGTCGGCCAGTGCTTCCTCGAAGCCCTCGCCGAGCGCGGTCTCACCGCCACCCACCGCGTCGTCGTCCTGTGCGAGGAGCCGCGCCCGGCCTACGACCGCGTCCAGCTGACCTCGTACTTCTCGGGCACCTCGCCCGAGGAGCTCTCCATGACCGACATGGAGTTCATCAAGGCCCACGGCATCGAGCTGCACCTCGGCGACCCGGCCGAGACCGTCGACCGCGAGGCCAAGAAGGTCACCGCCCGCTCCGGTCTCGTCGTCGACTACGACATCCTCGTACTGGCCACCGGCTCCTACCCGTTCGTGCCGCCGGTGCCGAACAAGGACGCCGCCGGCTGCTTCGTCTACCGCACCATCGACGACCTGCTGGCCATCGAGGACTACGCCAGGACCCGCACCACCGGCGCGGTCGTCGGCGGCGGTCTGCTGGGCCTGGAGGCCGCGGGCGCGCTCAAGGGCCTCGGGCTCGACAGCCACATCGTGGAGTTCGCCCCCCGGCTGATGCCCGTCCAGGTCGACGACGGCGGCGGCGCGGCGCTGCTGCGCACCATCGAGGGCATGGGCCTGTCGGTGCACACCGGGGTCGGCACCCAGGAGATCCTCACCGGCGACGACGGCTCGGTGACCGGTATGAAGCTGTCGGACGGCTCCGAACTCTCCGTCGACCTGGTGGTGTTCAGCGCCGGTGTCCGCCCCCGCGACCAGCTCGCCCGCGACTGCGGCCTGACGGTCGGCGAGCGCGGCGGCATCACGGTCGACGAGCAGTGCCGCACGGTGAACGACCCGAGCGTGTTCGCCATCGGCGAGTGCGCGCTGGCCGCGGACGGCCGGGTCTACGGCCTGGTCGCGCCCGGCTACGAGCAGGCGAAGACCGCCGCCGCGACCATCGCCGCCGACGAGGCCTCCTTCACCGGCGCCGACCTCTCCACCAAGCTGAAGCTGCTCGGCGTGGACGTGGCCTCCTTCGGCGACGCCCACGGCGCCACCGAGAACTGCCTGGACGTCGTCTACTCCGACTCCCGCTCGGGCCTGTACAAGAAGCTGGTCATCGGCAGCGACGGCACCCTCCTCGGCGGCATCCTGGTCGGCGACGCGGAGGCGTACGGCACGCTGCGGGCCCTGACCGGCACGGTTCCGCCCGTCGCCCCGGAGAGCCTGGTGCTGCCGGCCGGCTCCGGCGAGGCCGTGCAGCTCGGCCCCGGCGCGCTGCCGGACGACGCGATCATCTGCTCCTGCCACAACGTCACCAAGGGCGCGATCCGCGGC
Organism: Streptomyces sp. NPDC048600; assembly: GCF_055587025.1. Taxonomy (NCBI): domain Bacteria; kingdom Bacillati; phylum Actinomycetota; class Actinomycetes; order Kitasatosporales; family Streptomycetaceae; genus Streptomyces; species Streptomyces sp. NPDC048600. Next base: position 448,337 of record NZ_JBVJGZ010000003.1, read on the forward strand.
GCGGTCACCGACCACCAGTGCACGTCCGTGCCCGAGGTGAAGAAGTGCACCAAGGCCGGCACCGGCTGCGGCAGCTGCATCAAGGTCCTCGGCCAGCTCGTGGACGCCGAGCTGGAGGCCGGCGGCATCGTGGTCGACAAGGGCCTGTGCGGCTGCTTCTCGCAGACCCGCGAGGAGCTCTACGAGATCGTCCTCGCCCTGCGGATCAACTCCTACCAGGACCTGCTCGACCGGCACGGCCGCGACAGCGCCCGCGGCGGCGACGGCTGCGAGGTGTGCAAGCCCGCCGTCGGCTCGATCATCGCCTCCCTGGCCCCGACCATCGGCGCGAGCGGCTACGTCCTCGACGGTGAGCAGGCCGCCCTCCAGGACAGCAACGACCACTTCCTGGCGAACCTCCAGAGGAACGGCTCGTACTCGGTCGTCCCGCGGATCGCCGGCGGTGAGATCACCCCGGAGAAGCTGATCGTCATCGGCGAGATCGCCCGCGACTTCGGCCTCTACACCAAGATCACCGGCGGCCAGCGCATCGACCTCTTCGGCGCCCGCGTCGAACAGCTGCCGCTGATCTGGACCCGGCTGGTGGACGCCGGTTTCGAGTCCGGCCACGCCTACGGCAAGGCGCTGCGCACGGTGAAGTCCTGCGTCGGCTCCACCTGGTGCCGCTACGGCCAGCAGGACTCGGTCCGCATGGCCATCGACCTGGAGCTGCGCTACCGGGGCCTGCGCTCCCCGCACAAGCTGAAGTCGGCGGTGTCCGGCTGCGCCCGCGAGTGCGCGGAGGCCCAGTCCAAGGACTTCGGCGTGATCGCCACCTCCAACGGCTGGAACCTCTACGTCGGCGGCAACGGCGGCGCCACCCCGCGCCACGCGGACCTCCTCGCGCAGGACCTCTCCGACGCCGAACTGATCCGTCTGATCGACCGGTTCCTGATGTTCTACATCCGCACCGCGGACCGCCTGGAGCGCACCTCCACCTGGCTGGAGCGCATCCCGGGCGGCCTGGACCACGTCCGTGACGTGGTCGTGGAGGACTCCCTCGGCATCTGCGAGGAGCTGGAGTCCCTGATGACCGACCACGTGGCGAACTACCGCGACGAGTGGGCCGAGACCATCAAGGACCCGGAGAAGCTCGCCCGGTTCGTGTCCTTCGTGAACGCGCCCGACACCCCCGACCCGGTCGTCGGCTTCGTCCCCGAGCGGGACCAGATCAAGCCCGACCTCCCCCTGCTCACCATCGGCCACCGTCCCCTGGAAGGGAGCGCCCAGCGATGACCCTGGCACTCGAGACGACCGACCTGAAGGTCGAGATCCGACTGGCCTCCGAATGGCTGGCGATCTGCGAGCTCGGCCGGCTGCTGCCCGGCCGGGGTGTGGCGGCGCTGCTGCCCGACGGCAGCCAGATCGCCCTGTTCCGCGACCGGGCGGGCCGGGTGTACGCCATCGACAACCGCGACCCGTTCAACGGCGCCGCCGTGCTGTCCCGCGGCCTCATCGGCACCCACGAGGGCCGCGCCTACGTCGCCTCGCCGCTGCTGAAGCAGCGCTTCGACCTGGAGACGGGGGCCTGTCTGGACGACGACACGGTCAGCGTGCCGACGTACGAGGTCCGCACGTCCTGACCTGCTGAGGAAGCCAGGCGTGCGAGGCGCGCACCCACGCCGACGGGTGCGCGCCTCGCCGTGTGCGCCCGGCGCCGGCGCTCAGCCGGCCCGCCCGTAGGTGCCGTGGGCGTGCGGGAGCGGCCGGGTCTCCAGGTAGAACCACTCCGAGGTGGGGCCGGGCACCGGCGACGGGCTCACGAGGTCGGGCCACTCCCCGTCGTCCCCGGTCTCCGGCCAGGGCGGACCGTCCACGGACGGGGTCGGTCCGGACGGCGACGGTCCGGACGGCGACCGGGGCTGTTCCGCGCCCGGTTGCTGCTGTTCCGCCGCCGGTTGCTGCCGTTCCGCCGCCGACTGCGGCTGCTCTGCCGCCGGTTGCGCCCGCTCCTCCACCGGTCGGGGCTGCTCGTCCGCCTGCCGGGGCATCAGTACGTCCACCAGGACTCCCGCGCCCCGCTGCTGGGCCGTGAACTCGTCGATCTGGGTGCGGCAGGCGTGGTCCAGGTGGGTCACCGCGCTCAGGTCCAGCCGGATGCGGGGCCGGCCGGAGGCCGCGGCCTGCTCCAGGCCCTCGATCAGCCGGGGCAGCCGCAGGAACGTGGCGTTGCCCGCCACGACGACCTCGGCGGTGTCGTCCGCGGTGCGCAGCCGCACGACGGCCTGGGACATCCGCAGCGCGGCCACCACCACGCCGGCCAGCAGGCCGACGAGCACGCCCTCCAGCAGCGCGGTGACGGTGATGACGGCGGTGGTGAGCGTCATCACCGCGAACTCGGCCCGGTCGGCCCGCCACATCTTCGGGAACTCCTCCGGTGCGAACAGCTTCCAGCCGCTGTGCACCAGCACCCCGGCCAGCACCGAGATCGGGATCAGCGCCAGGACCTGGGGCAGCAGCAGTGCGAAGGCCAGCAGCCACACACCGTGCAGGGTGCGGGAGATCCGGGTCTTCGCCCCGGCCTGGACGTTCGCCGAACTGCGGGCGACGACCGCCGTCACGGGCAGTGCGCCCAGCAGTCCGGCGACGGTGTTCCCCGCGCCCTGGGCGAGGAGCTCGCTGTTGTACTTCGTACGCGGCCCGCTGTGCATCCGGTCCACGGCCGCCGCGGTGAACAGGCTCTCCGCCGACGCGATCACCGTGAAGGTGAGGACGGCGGTGACGATCCCGGCGTCGGCGAGCAGCGCGAACTGCCCGGGTCCCGGCACGTCCACCGCGTCCGCGAGGTCGCCGACCTGGAGCGTCCTGACGTTCACGCCCGGCAGCGCGGCGACCGCGATACCGATGCCGACGGCGACGAGGGCGGCCGGGATCCTGCGGACCGGTCCGGGCACCTTCTTCCAGGCGAAGCTGAGCAGGATCGTGACGACGCCGAGGCCCGCCGCGATCGCCGCCTGCGGATCGGCCGCGACACCGGCGGCCAGCGCGGGGACACCGGCGATGTTCTCGACCGGTGTGCCGGGGGCCTTCGCGTCGGACATCGGATACAACTGGCTGAACATCAGCGGCAGTCCGATGCCGGCGAGCATGCCCTGCACGACGGCGAGGGAGATCGCCTGGAACATCCGGCCGAGCCGCACCAGCCCCAGCACGATCTGCAGGACGCCGGAGCCCAGGACGATCACCCCGAGCGCCGCCACCCCGTGCTCGGCCACCGTCTCGGCCACCAGTGCCGCCAGCCCCGCGGCCGGACCGCTGACCTGGAGGGTGCTGCCCCGCGCGGCCCCGACCACGAGCCCGCCGACGACCCCGGAGACGATGCCGAGCTCGGCGGGCACCCCGGAGGCGACGGCCACGCCGATGCACAACGGGAGGGCGACGAGGAAGACGACCAGGGACGCGGTGATCTCGGTACCGAGGTCGACACCCCCCTTGCGCGGCGCGCGGGCACCCCCGGTTCCGGAGCCGGCCCCGCGCTTCGGAACCTCCGTGCCGGAGCCGGCCCCGCGCCGCGGATTCTCCGCGGCGGACCCGGCGGACCCGGCGGACCCGGTGGCGCGCGGCGGGCGGGAGCGGCGCCGCGCGTGTGCCCCGCTCACGAGCCGTGCACCCGGAACAGACCGTCCTCGTCCAGCTCGTGGACCCGCCCGGAGTCCACCTCGTAGTACCAGCCGTGCAGCCGCAGCCTCCCGGCCTCGGTCCGCCGGTGCACGGCCGGATGACCGCGCAGCACGTCGAGCTGGTGACGGATGTTCAGCTGGACGACCTCCCGCAGCGCGGGCTCCGGCGGCCCGCCCACCCCCTCCAGCGCGGGCCGGACCATGTCCAGCCAGGCGTCCACCCGGGGCAGTGCGGACAGGTCGGTGCCGTGCCGCAGCGCACCCATGGCACCGCAGTGGGAGTGGCCGCAGACGACGACGTCCTGAACGCCCAGCACCTCCACCGCGTACTCGATGGTGGCGGCCTCCCCACCGGCGGTTCCCTGTGCGTCGTGGGGCGGCACGATGTTGCCCGCATTCCGCAGCTCGAATATCTCTCCCGGGCGCGCTCCGGTGATGAGCGCGGGAATCACCCGCGAGTCGGAGCAGGTTATGAAGAGTGCCTCGGGAAATTGCCCGACGGCCAGTTTCCGGTATTCGTCACCCTCGAAGTCCACACGCCGCTTGAACGACCGGGCGCGGTCCAGCAATGCCTTCATCATGCCTCCAGACACGGGTCCGAACAGGTCCGACGACCGTAGGAGGGGCAAATGCAGAGGAAGGTTAGAGGAATGCCAAAAGACTGGACGCAAGCGGTTTCTGAGGGTCATTTCACATTGCCTCGGATTTACTGCCGAAGGCCGGGATCCTCCTTGTAGCGTGTCGAACCCCGTCCCCCATTCATGGAGAGACACGACGCCATGGGCGTACGAGTGCTGCTCATCGAGGACGACGAGACGATCGCCGACCCGCTCGGCGAAGGACTGCGGGGCTACGGACTGACGGTCCGCCATGTCCCCACCGGAGCGGAGGGGCTGCGCGGTCCGTACGGCGATGTCGTGCTGCTGGACCTGGGACTGCCCGACATGGACGGCATCGATGTGTGCCGCGGCATCCGGCGGACCTCCGACGTGCCGGTCATCATCCTCAGCGCGCGCGGCGAGGAGGCCGACCGGGTGCTGGGCCTGGAGCTCGGCGCCGACGACTACCTGGCGAAGCCGTTCAGCGTGCGGGAGCTGGTCGCCCGCATCCGGGCCGTGCACCGGCGCCGTGGACCGGCCCGGGAGACGCCGCACGAGGGGGAGCCGGAGCGGGCCGCGCCCGGCCCGCTCGTCGTGGACCGCCGCACCCGGCAGGTGTGGGTGGGCGAGGAGCAGGTGGCGCTGACCCCGAAGGAGTTCGAGCTGCTGGCGCTGCTCGCCGAGGACGCCGGAGCGGTGTACTCCCGGCAGCAGATCCTGGACCGGGTCTGGGACGAGCACTACGACGGCCCGACCAGGACCCTGGACGTCCATGTGGCCACGCTGCGCCGCAAGCTGGGCGAGCCGGGGTGGATCCGTACCCTGCGCGGGGTCGGTTTCCGCCTTGCGGTCCAGACGCCCGAGCAGGGCCCGCCGCGGGGCGCAGCATGACCCGCCGGCTGCTGCTGAGCTATGTCGGCCTGGCCACGATCGTGCTGCTGTGCCTGGAGATCCCGCTGGGGATCGTGCACTCGCGGACCGAGCGGGCGCGGATCGTCGAGGCGGCCGCCGCGGAGGCCGAGGCGGTCGCCGCGTACACGGAGCTGTCCCTGGCCTCCGGCCGGCCCGGCGCCCTGGCCGAGCGGGTCGCGCACTGTGCGCGACGCATCGGCGGGCGGGTGGTGGTCGTCGGCACGGACGGCGGGGTGCTGGCCGCGGCCCCCGGTGCCCCGCCCGCCGGACCACCGGGCCGGGCGGGGCACCCGGACCTGACGGCGGCGCTGCGCGGCCGGCCCGCCACGGATGTGCGCGCCTCCTGGCTCGGCGGGGTCGGGCATCTGTCGGTGGCCCGGCCGGTCGGCGCCCGGGCGGCCCTCGGTGCCGTCCGCATCACCCTGCCGACCGAAGCGGTGAACGCCCGGATCATGCGGGTCTGGCTGCTGCTGGCCCTGGCGGGACCCGTGGCGCTCGCGGGGGCCGTGGCGGCGGCGTTCTCCTTCGCCCGCTGGGCCGGCCGTCCCATCCGGCTGCTGGAGGAGGCCGCGCACCGGCTGGCCGAGGGCGGCCCCGTCTCCGGCGTTCCGGTGAAGTCGGGCCCGCCGGAGGTGCGCAGCCTGGCGGCCGCGTTCAACACGACGGCCGCCCGGCTGGAACACCTCCTGGCCTCGCAGCGCGCCTTCGCGGGCGAGGCCTCGCACCAGCTGCGCACCCCGCTGGCGGCGCTGCGGCTGCGCCTGGAGAACCTCGAACCCGCCGTGGCCCGGCGCGCCCGGCCCAGCCTGGCCGCCGCGATGACCGAGACCGACCGGCTGGCCAGGATGGTCGAGGACCTGCTCGCCATGGCCCGCCTGGAGGAGGACGAGACCGTGCCCGGCCCGGTCGACGTGGGCGCGGTCTGCGCGGAACGCCACCGCACCTGGCAGCCGCTGTTCGCCCGCGAGGGCGTGTCCCTGGTGCTGTTCGCCGGGAGCGTGGGCCCGGTGCTGGCGCTGGCGGGCGCGGTGGAGCAGATCCTGGACAACCTGCTGTCCAACGCCCTGCGGGCCTCCCCGGCGGGCAGCACGGTCACCGTGGAGCTGCGGCTGCACACCCCCGCCCGCCGCCCGTTGCGGGACAGCCGCCCGTGCTGGGCCGACCTCCATGTGACGGACGAGGGTCCCGGTATGACGGCCGAGCAGCGGGCCCGCGCCTTCGACCGGTTCTGGCGCGCCCCGCAGGCCCCGAAGGGCGGCGCGGGCCTGGGCCTGACCCTGGTCCGGCGGCTGGCTCGCGCGAGCGGCGGCGAGGTCACGCTGCGGGAGGCGGCCACCGGCGGGGTGGACGCGGTGGTCCGGCTGCCCTCGGCCCGCCCGCCCGGCCCGGAGCCGAGCGCGGGCAGGGCGGACCAGCCCGGACGCAGGGTGCCCGCCCTGCCCGCGTGACCCGACGCCGGGCGTGGTCGTCGGCGTGGCCGATGCACCAGTGCCAGCCCTGCCCGCCTGAGCCGTCGCGGCTACTCGCAGGCGGCCCCGTCGCCGTCCCGGTCGAGATGCCGGCCGTAGCCGGGGTCACCGGCGTACAGCGGTGCGGCTCCGGCGGCACGGGCCGCGGTGCAGTTGGCGTAGTAGGCGGAGGTGCCGGAATCTCCCGACCCGGAGTCGTCGGACCCGGAGTCGGCGGCGGCCTCGGCGGTGACGGTCTCCGTGACCTCGGTCCTGACGGTCCTCGTCACGGTCTCGGTGACCGTGGGCGCGGCCTCGGCCCGGGGCGTCTCGGTGACGGTGGCCGTCACGGTGGCGGTGACGGTCGGCGCGGGGGTGCCCACGGCCGCCGCGGCACCGGCCTTCTCGCCGTCCCCGCCGCCCGCTCCCATCCCGATCCCGATCAGCAGCGCGAGCCCGAGCGCGGGCAGCACGAATCGCTTGCGGGCCCACCGGGGCGCCGGGGCCGGCACCCCGGGCGCGGGGTGCGGCATCGGCGGGGTGGTGTACGGGTTGCTCATGTCGTCGCCCCCAGAGGTGTCACGTCGGACACTGCTGTCACTTCGGGCGACGACCGTATGTCCACCCCGGGGCAAGTGAAGGACTTGTAATGGTTTCGTGACCGTGCGTGAAGGCTTTGCCGTACGGCGAAGCGTCATGGATTGTCCATGGACCGTCCACCGAGCGCGTCTAGGGTCCATCAGCGCACGGCCCCGTCGTCTGCCCGACGGCGGGCGGTCACGGCACCCCTTTGGAGTGAGCGTGGAACGTCGTACCCTCCTGCGCGCGGCCGTCCTCGGTGGTTCCTCCGCCGTGTTCGGCGGGACCCTGTGGCGCGGGGGGGGGGGGGGGGGGGGGGGGGGGGGGCGGAGGGGGGGGGGGGGGGGGGGGGGGGGGGGGGGGGGGGGGGGGGGGGGGGGCCCGCTTTTTTTTGTTCTTTTTGGTTCTCAACCCCCCCCCACCGGGTTTGAAGGCCCCTGCTTTTTCCCTT
>NZ_JBVJGZ010000004.1:0-9729 GCF_055587025.1 Streptomyces sp. NPDC048600
GTTCGGTGAGTACAGCGCGGCGAACACCGGCGGCTGGCACTTCACCGCGCAGATGTACAGCCGCGGCGGTGACGTGGTGGACGCGAGCGGGAAGAGGGCGGCGTTCAACGACGACATCGGCCGGCAGGTCGCGCAGAACCTCCACGCGATGCGCTGGGAGGACGACAGCATGGGCAGGACCCAGCTGCTGAAGTGGGGTGACCTGCAGAAGCAGATCGCCACGGACAAGCTGGGGATGTTCCTGGCGGCGCCGGACGACATCGCGTACATGGTGCAGCAGCTGGGCGCGGAGTACGAGAACTTCGGCATGGGGCCGATCCCGGGCGGGACGAACACGCTGGCCGGCGGCAACAACTACATGGTCAAGCAGGGGATTTCGCCGGACAAGGTGAAGGCGGCCGTGGCCTGGCTGAACTTCAAGAACCTCACCGTCGGCAAGGGTCAGTTCAACTGGCCGCGCACCAGGGCCGACAAGCTCCCGGTGGGCGTGCCGCAGCCCAACTTCTGGACCGGCGAGTCGAAGAAGACGGACGACGCGGCCCGCGCGGCCAACGCCACCATGCCGGTCGAGAACTTCCGGTCGTTCATGGACAGCCCGGTGGCCGGCAAGGCCGAGCCGCCGAAGGCGCAGGAGCTCTACAAGATCCTCGACAACGTGATGTCCGGCATCCTGACCAACGAGGACGCCGACATCGACAAGCTCCTCGACACCGCCGAGGCGCAGGTCAACCAGGTCCTCGCCAACCAGTGACCGGTCCGGGCGGGACGGTGTGCCGACGGCCCGCCCCGCCCGGCCGCCAAGTCACGGCACGGCACGGCACGACTGACAACCGCGCATCAGGACCGAGACCGGCGATGTCGGCCCTCGTCCCGAGACGCGGCCGTGCCATCCCCGAAGCCTCCGCCGCCGTTCCGTGTCCGACACGCCCCGCCCGACCGGGGCGGCGGCGGAGTACCCTCCCCTGCCCGAAAGGACCTCACGTGGCAGCCCCTCACCCGCCCCGCACGGACACCTGGTGGCGCGACGCCGTCATCTACCAGGTGTACCCCCGCAGCTTCGCCGACGGCGACGGCGACGGCACCGGCGACCTCGCGGGCATCCGAGCGAGACTGCCCCACCTCGCCGAACTCGGCGTCGACGCCGTCTGGTTCACCCCCTGGTACACCTCACCCATGATCGACGGCGGCTACGACGTCGCCGACTACCGCGCCGTCGACCCCGCCTTCGGCACCCTCGACGAAGCCGAGAAACTCATCGCCGAAGCCCACGCCCTCGGCATCCGCACCATCGTCGACATCGTCCCCAACCACGTCTCCGACCAGCACCCCTGGTTCAAAGCCGCCCTCACCGCAGGACCCGGCAGCCCCGAACGCGCCCGCTTCCACTTCCGCCCCGGCCGCGGCGAGCACGGCCAGCACCCGCCCAACACCTGGCCCTCCCAGTTCTCCGGCACCACCTGGACCCGCGTCCCCGACGGCGAGTACTACCTCCACCTCTTCACCCCCCAGCAGCCCGACCTCAACTGGAACCACCCCGACGTCCGCCGCGAGCACGAGGACATCCTGCGGTTCTGGCTCGACCGCGGCGTCGCCGGCGTCCGCATCGACTCCGCCGCCCTCCTCGCCAAACACCCCCACCTCCCCGACTTCCACCCCGGCACCGACCCCCACCCCTACATCGACAGGGACGAACTCCACGACATCTACCGCTCCTGGCGCACCGTCGCCGACACCTACGGCGCCGTGTTCGTCGGCGAGGTCTGGCTGCCCGACCCCGAACGCTTCGCCCGCTACCTGCGCCCCGACGAACTGCACACCGCGTTCAACTTCTCCTTCCTCACCTGCCCCTGGGAGCCCGGCCGGCTGCGCACCGCCATCGACGACACCCTCGCCGAACACGCCCCCGTCGGCGCCCCCGCCACCTGGGTCCTGTGCAACCACGACGTCACCCGCACCGTCACCCGCTACGGCCGCACCGACACCGCCTTCGACTTCGCCGCCAAAACCTTCGGCACCCCCACCGACCTCGGCCTCGGCACCCGCCGCGCCCGCGCCGCGGCGCTGCTCACCCTCGCGCTGCCGGGGTCGGTCTACCTCTACCAGGGCGAGGAGCTCGGCCTGCCCGAGGCCGACATCCCCCGCGAACGCATCCAGGACCCCATGCACTTCCGCTCCGGCGGCACCGACCCCGGCCGCGACGGCTGCCGCGTCCCCCTGCCCTGGCACGCCGACGCCCCCCACTACGGCTTCAGCACCACCACCGGCACACAGACCGGCACCGGTGCCGAGCCATGGCTGCCCCAGCCCGCCGACTGGGCCCACTACGCCGTCGACCGCCAGGCCACCGACCCGCACTCCATGCTCACCCTCTACCGCCGCGCCCTGCACCTGCGCCGCACCGAACCCGGCTTCGGCGACGGCCCCCTCACCTGGCAGCCCACCCACCCCGGCATCCTCACCTTCACCCGCCCCCACGGCCTCACCTGCACCGTCAACCTCACCGACCACCCCGTCCCCCTCCCCCCACACACCCACCTCCTCCTCACCAGCAACCCCCTCCACCCCGACGGAACCCTCCCCCCGGACACCACCGCATGGCTGCGCACCTGATCCGCCGACCGTCCGCCGCGCCCGCGTCCACGGGGGACGCGGGCCCGGCGAACGCCGACCGGGCCCGCCCGGCACTCCCCGCACGGCCCCACGACAGAAGCGAGCCCCCGATGTCCACGAGCCATGTCCGCAAACCGGCCGTCACCGGCGCCAGAACCACCGCGCTGCTGTGTGCCCTGGTCTCACTCGGCGCCGCGATCGACGGCACCGCCGTCGCCTCCTCCGGCGACCGGCCGCACGCCCCGCAGCCCGCCCGTCCCGTCGTCACCCGGGCCGCGCTCGACCCGGCGCTGGTCGCCGGACGGGGCGCGGACGTCGCCTTCGACGAGCAGGAGGCGGAGAACGCCGTCACGAACGGCCAGGTCATCGGCCCCGACCGCACCCCCTACACCCTGCCCTCGGAGGCCTCGGGGCGTAAGGCGGTACGGCTGCTGCCCGGTGAGTACGTCGAGTTCGTCCTGCCGCGTGCCGCCAACGCCCTGACCGTGCGCTACAGCATCCCGGACTCCCCCACCGGCGGCGGTATCACCGCCCCGCTCGACGTCACCGTCGACGGACGGCACCGCCGCACCATGACCCTGACGTCCCGGTACTCCTGGCTCTACAACCAGTACCCCTTCACCAACGACCCGCAGGCGGACCTGCTCCACCCGGACTGGTGGATCACCGAGTGCGCCTGTGTGCCCGCGGCCACCACACCGGCACCGCAGATCACCAAGCCGTTCCGGCCGACGCACTTCTACGACGAGCAGCGCCTGCGGCTGGACCGTACGTACCGCGCGGGTGAGCGGGTACGGCTCACGGTGCCCCGAGGAAGCCGCGCCGCCTGGACCGTGATCGACCTCGTCGACACCGAACTCGTGGCGCCGCCCCAGGTGGTACGCGGGGGTGTCGACGTGCGGGCGTTCGGTGCCGATCCGACGGGACGCAGGGACGCCGCCCCCGCGATCGAGCGTGCCATCGCCCACGCCCGGCGCACGGACCGACCCGTCTACCTCCCGCCGGGCACCTACCAGGTCAACCGGCACATCGTCGTGGACGACGTCACGATCACCGGTGCGGGCAACTGGTACACCGTCCTCAAGGGCCGTGAGGTCACCCTGGAGGAGCCCGCGCCCGACGGGTCCCGGCACACCGGCGTCGGCCTGTACGGCAGAAGCGCCGAGGACGGCGGCAGCCGCGACGTCCATCTGTCCGGCTTCGCCGTCGAGGGCGATGTCCGCGAGCGCGTCGACACCGATCAGGTCAACGCCATCGGCGGCGCGATGAGCGACTCCTCCGTCAGCGGGCTGTATCTGCATCGCACCAAGGTCGGCCTGTGGTTCGACGGGCCCATGTCGAACGTGCGGGTGACCGACAACATCATCGCCGACCAGATCGCGGACGCCCTCAACTTCCACACGGGCGTGACCGGTTCACTCGTCCACAACAACTTCGTCCGCAACACCGGCGACGACGGCCTGGCCATGTGGTCGGACCGGACGGCCGACGCGGACAACGTGTTCTCCCGCAACACCGTCCAGTCCCCCACCCTCGCCAACGGCATCGCGATCTACGGCGGCCGGGACAACACCGTCAGCGGCAACCTCGTCGCCGACCCGGTCCGCGAGGGGAGTGCACTGCACGCGGGGTCGCGCTTCGGCGCGGAGCCGTTCACCGGCCGGCTCAGCTTCACCGACAACACCACGGTCCGGGCGGGCACCCTGGACCTCAACTGGCGGATCGGCCTCGGCGCGATCTGGTTCTACGCCCTCGACGGCAGCATCGACGCGGACGTCCGGGTCACCGGCGACCACTACCTCGACAGCACCCACAACGCGATCATGCTGGTCAGCGAGTACGGCGTGAAGGACCGGTACGACATCCCCGCCGTCCACTTCAAGGACGTACGCGTCGACGGCACCGGCAACTCGGTGTTCAGCGCCCGCGTGAAGGGATCGGCGACCTTCGAGAACGTGGACGCCCGTGGCGTCGGCGCTGTCGGGGTGAACAACTGCGGATCGTTCAACTTCCCGGCCACCGGCTCGGAGTTCAGGCTCGCCGACCGCGGCGGCAACGACGGCGGCTGGCTCGCTCCCTGGATGCTGCCCAACACGATCACCTGCGACGACCGCCCACCCGTGGTCGAGCCGCCGGCGCCGTCGCCCTGGTGACGGCCCGACCGGGTGCCGTGCGCCAGGGAGACCCGAGTCACCTCCCCGACGCTTGCATGAAAGGACTGCGAGAAATTTGAGATCAACCGCAATCCACTTGCAGAAATTGCGCTAGTCTTGCGTTCATGACGCGACGACTTGCTCAGGTGGCGAAGAAGGTGGGGGTCAGCGAGGCGACGGTCAGCCGTGTCCTCAACGGCAAGCCCGGGGTGTCCGAAGGGACCCGCCAGTCCGTGCTCACGGCGCTCGACGTGCTCGGCTACGAGCGCCCGACGCAGCTGCGCGGGGAGCGCGCCCGGCTCGTCGGTCTGGTGCTGCCGGAGCTCCAGAACCCCATCTTCCCGGCGTTCGCCGAGGTCATCGGGGGTGCGCTCGCCCAGCAGGGGCTGACACCCGTGCTGTGCACACAGACCAAGGGCGGGGTCTCCGAGGCGGACTACGTGGACCTGCTGCTTCAGCAGCAGGTCTCCGGCGTGGTCTTCGCCGGCGGTCTCTTCGCCCAGGCCGACGCCCCGCACGAGCACTACCACCGGCTCGCCGAGCGCAGCATCCCGGTCGTCCTGATCAACGCCTCGATCGCCGGACTCGACTTCCCCTGTGTGTCCTGCGACGACGCGGTAGCGGTCGAGCAGGCCTGGCGCCACCTGGCCTCACTCGGGCACGAGCGGATCGGCATGGTCACCGGACCGGCCGATCACGTTCCGTCGCGGCGCAAGCTGGCGGCCGCCCGGGCGGCCGCCGCGGAAGCCGGCCTGACCTGGGCCGAGGAGTTCGTGGAGCGGTCGATCTTCTCACTGGAGGGCGGCCAGGCCGCGACCACGCGCCTGCTCGAGCGCGGCGTCACCGGCATCGTCTGCGCCAGCGACCCGCTCGCCCTCGGCGCCATCCGCGCCGCCCGCCGCCGCGGCCTCGCCGTCCCCACCGACGTCTCCGTCGTCGGCTTCGACGACTCCGCCTTCATGACCTGCACCGAACCCCCGCTCTCGACCGTCCGCCAGCCCATCGAGGCCATGGGCCGCGCCGCCGTCGACCTGCTCTGCGCCCAGATCCAGGGCACCCAGGCCCACCCCGGCGAACTCCTCTTCGAGCCCGAGCTCGTCGTCCGCGGCTCGACCGCCCCGCCGCCCAGCGCCCGCTGACCCACCGTCGGCCGACCGACGACCGAACACCCCTCACCTCACCGGCACCGGTGTCCCGCCGCCCCCAGCGGCGTGCGACACCGGTGCCGTCGTCGTTCCCGGACACGTTCACCAAGAGGGAACTTGACTGAACCGTTGACAAAGTCGTCACGCAGTAGAAACCTCTCACCCTGGCGTACGCAAATGAAGCACAAAATTACTCAAGAAGTCGCTTACAGTCGCCACCCCTCATCGGAGCAGGCACGGCACGTGCCGCCCGGATCATGGAGAGGCACCATGAGACGAAGCCATACCGGCAGCCGACTAGCCGCCGGACTGCTGACCGCCGGACTGATCGCCGTCGGACTGAATCCCGCCCCCGCCTCCGCCGCCCCGGCGGCGGATCCCAACCTCGCCCTCGGCAGGCCGACTTCGGCCGGCGGAGCGCTCGGCGGATACCCGGCGGCCCATGTCACCGACGGCAGCCAGCAGTCGTACTGGGAGGGTCCGACCGGTTCCTTCCCGCAGTGGGTGCAGGTCGATCTCGGTTCCCAAGTCGTCCTGGACCGCCTGGCGTTGAAGCTGCCCACGGGCTGGGAGCGGCGCACGCAGTCGCTCGCCGTGCTCGGCAGCAGCGACGGCAGCTCCTTCACCACGCTCACCACCGCACAGGCCCGGTCCTTCGACCCGGCCGCGGCGAACACCGTGGACATCGACCTGCCGTCCGCCGACGCCCGCTACGTACGCGTGCAGGTGGCGTCCAACACCGGCTGGAACGCTGCCCAGTTGTCCGAGCTGGAGGTCTACGGCTCGAGCGGGCAGAACCCCGAGGAACCGCCTCCGGCCGAAGGGACGAACCTCGCCCGGGGCAAGCCGATCGAGGCGACCTCCACGACCCAGAACTACGCGGCGACGAACGCCAACGACGACAACACCGGCACCTACTGGGAGTCGGCCGGATTCCCCTCCAGCCTCACGGTCCGGCTCGGCGCCGACGCGAACGTCGGCGGAGTCGTCGTCAAGCTGAACCCCGAGCAGATCTGGGGACCGCGCACCCAGTCGTTCCAGGTGCTCGGACGCGGTGAGTCGGCAACCGACTTCACCACGCTCAAGGCGCGCGCCGACTACGCCTTCAGCCCGTCCTCCGGCCAGAACTCCGTCGTCGTCCCGGTGACCGGCAAGGTCGCCGACCTCCGGCTGACCTTCTTCTCCAACACCGGCGCCCCCGGCGCCCAGGTCGCCGAGGTCCAGGTGATGGGCACGGCCGCGCCGAACCCGGACCTCGTCGTCACCGACCTGACCTGGTCGCCGACGGCGCCGTCCGAGCGGGACGACGTCACGGTCGCCGCCACTGTCCGCAACGCGGGCACCGCCGCCGCGCCCGCGACGACGGTGAACGTCAGCGTCGAGGGCACGGTCGCCGGTTCCGCCGCGGTACCCGCACTCGCGGCCGGGGCCTCCGCGACCGTCGACGTCCCCGTCGGCAAGCGCCCGATGGGCTCCTACAGCGTGTCCGCCGCCGTCGACCCCACCGACACGGTCACCGAGCTGGACAACAGCAACAACAGCCGGACCGCGTCGAACAGACTGACCGTCAGCCAGAGCCCGGGTCCCGACCTGAGGGTCACCGGCATCACCAGCAACCCCGCCTCGCCCGCGGTCGGCGCGCCCGTCTCCTTCACGGTCGCCGTCAACAACCGTGGCACCACGGCCGTTCCCGCCGGAACCGTCACCCGGCTGACCGTCGGCGGCACCACCCTGAACGGCACCACCGGTGCCGTCGCCGCCGGCGAGACCGCCTCCGTCGCCCTGTCCGGCACCTGGACCGCCACCAATGGCGGCGCCACGCTCACCGCGACCGCCGACGCCACGAACACCGTCCAGGAGACCGACGAGAACAACAACGTCTTCTCCCGCTCCATCGTCGTCGGACGCGGCGCGGCGCTCCCCTACACCGAGTACGAGGCCGAGGACGCCCGCTACAACGGCACGCTCCTGACCGCGGACGCGCAGCGCACCTTCGGCCACACCAACTTCGCCACGGAGTCCTCCGGCCGCAAGTCGGTACGGCTCAACACCACCGGTGAATACGTCGAGTTCACCTCCACCGTCGCCGCCAACTCCGTCGTGGTCCGCAACTCGATCCCGGACGCCGCGGGCGGTGGCGGCCGCGAGGCCACCCTCAGCCTGTACGCCGACGGTCAGTTCGTGCGCAAGCTGTCGCTGTCCTCCAAGCACAGCTGGCTCTACGGCAACACCGACCAGCCCGAGGGCCTGACCAACACGCCGGGCGGAGACGCGCGCCGGCTGTTCGACGAGTCCAGCGCCCTGCTGGCGAGCAGCTACCCGGCGGGCACCAGGTTCCGCCTCCAGCGCGACGCCGACGACACCGCCGCCTTCTACGTCGTCGACCTGGTCGACCTGGAGCAGGTCGCGCCGCCGTCGCAGAAGCCCGCCGCGTGCACCTCGATCACCGAGTACGGTGCCGTGCCCAACGACGGCATCGACGACACCGACGCCATCCAGCGGGCCGTCACCGCCGACCAGAACGGCACGATCGAGTGTGTGTGGATCCCCGCGGGCCAGTGGCGCCAGGAGCAGAAGATCCTCACCGACGACCCGCTCAACCGGGGCACCCACAACCAGGTCGGCATCCGTGACGTCACGATCCGCGGCGCCGGCATGTGGCACTCCCAGCTGTACACGCTGACGCCACCGCACCAGGCGGGTGGTATCAACCACCCGCACGAGGGCAACTTCGGCTTCGACATCGACGACAACACCAAGATCTCCGACATCGCGATCTTCGGCTCCGGCACCATCCGCGGCGGTGACGGCAACGCCGAGGGCGGCGTCGGCCTCAACGGCCGGTTCGGCAAGAACACGAAGATCAGCAACGTGTGGATCGAGCACGCCAACGTCGGCGTCTGGGTCGGCCGCGACTACTCCAACATCCCCGAGCTGTGGAATCCCGGCGACGGCCTGGAGTTCACCGGCATGCGGGTGCGCGACACCTACGCCGACGGCATCAACTTCGCCAACGGCACCCGCAACTCGACCGTCTACAACTCGTCCTTCCGCAACACCGGCGACGACGCGCTCGCCGTGTGGGCCAGCAAGTACGTCAAGGACACCTCGGTCGACGTCGGCCACGACAACCACTTCCGCAACAACACCGTCCAGCTGCCCTGGCGCGCCAACGGCATCGCCGTCTACGGCGGGTACGGCAACACGATCGAGAACAACATCGTCTCCGACACGATGAACTACCCCGGCATCATGCTGGCCACCGACCACGACCCGATCCCGTTCTCCGGGCAGACCCTCATCGCCAACAACGCGCTGCACCGCACGGGCGGGGCGTTCTGGAACGAGGACCAGGAGTTCGGTGCCATCACCCTGTTCGCGCAGGGCCCGGACATCCCGGGCGTGACCATCAGGGACACCGAGATCCACGACTCGACGTACGACGGCATCCAGTTCAAGACGGGAGGCGGAGCGATGCCGGGCGTGCAGGTCAGCAACGTCCGGATCGACAGGTCGGTCAACGGCTGCGGCGTCCTCGCGATGGGCGGTGCCCGCGGCAGCGCGACACTGACGGGGGTGACCATCACGAACTCGGCGGAGGGCGACGTCTGCGTGGAGCCCGGCTCGCAGTTCGTCGTCAACCGCACCGGCTGACACCTCGCGCACCTGGGCGGGGGGGGGGGGGGGGGGGGGGGGGGGGGGGGGGGGGGGGGGGGGGGGGGGGGGGGGGGGGGGGGGGGGGGGGGGGGGGGGGGGGGGAGTGGGGGAGGGGGGGGGGGGGGGGGCGGGGGGACGGGACTCGGGATTCGAGCAGGTGCTGG
>NZ_JBVJGZ010000004.1:9739-15163 GCF_055587025.1 Streptomyces sp. NPDC048600
CACACCACCCCCCCCCCCCCCCCCCCCCCCCCCCCCCTCCCCCCCCCCCCCCCCCCCCCCCCCCCCCCCCCCCGGTCGTGTCCGCGGCGCCGCGGAGATCCATCAGAAGGGCCCTAGGGGTGAGATCCTCGCGACGGCGTCCACGTGACCCCCCTCACCATGCTGCTCCCGGGCGCCGGGACTCCCGCGCGGGCCGGGCCTGGAGGCGGCGCGGCAGCGGCGCGGGGCATGGGGCAAAATGCGTACGGCCGGGGAGAGGGATATGTCACAGAGGATCGTGCTGCTGCTCCGATGAGCATCTGGCTAGCATCCGATCATGACTGTGCTGCCTGACGACGGCCTCCCGCTGGCCGCCGAATTCCCCGCAGCGACCCATGCACAGTGGCAGCGCCTCGTGGCAGGCGTACTGAGCAGGTCGGGCAAGGACGTACCCGAGGCCGAGGCCGAGCAGAAGCTGTCCACGGCTCTGGAGGACGGGCTTCGCGCCCGTCCCCTCTACACGGCCGCCGACGGCGTGCCCGATCCCGGCCTGCCCGGCTTCGCCCCGTTCGTACGCTCCGGGCGTGCCGAGGGCAACACGGCCGGCGGCTGGGACGTACGGCAGCGCCACTCGGCGCCCGACCCCGAGGCGGTGCTCACCGACCTCGAGAACGGCGTCTCCTCCCTGTGGCTCGCCATGGGGCCGGGCGGCATCCCGACGGGCGAGCTGGACCGGCTCCTCAAGGGCGTGTACCTGGACCTCGCCCCGGTCGTCCTGGACGCCGGCCACGAGACCGCGGCCGCGGCGGAGGAGCTCCTCGCGCTGTACGGCAGCCGCGGCGTCGCCCCCGAGGCGGCGCGCGGCAACCTCGGCGCCGACCCGCTCGGCACCCGGGCGCGCACCGGGTCCGCGTACGACGAGGACGGATTCCCCGTCGCCGTCTCCCTCGCCCGGCGCTGCGCCGAGACGTACCCGGGGCTGCGGGCCATGACCGTGGACGCCCTGCCGTACCACGAGGCCGGCGGCTCGGCCGCGCAGGAGCTGGGCGCCTCCCTCGCCACCGGCGTGGCCTACCTGCGCGCGCTCACCGACGCCGGTCTGAGTATCGAACAGGCGCTGGGCCAGCTGGAGTTCCGCTACGCGGCGACCGCCGACCAGTTCCTGACCATCGCCAAGCTGCGGGCGGCACGCCGCCTGTGGGCCCGGGTCGCCGAGGCGTGCGGGGCGTCCGGCGCGGGCGCGCAGCTCCAGCACGCGGTCACCTCGCCGGTGATGATGACCGCCCGCGACCCGTGGGTGAACATGCTGCGCGCGACGGTCGCGACCCTCGCGGCCGGTGTGGGCGGCGCGGAGAGCGTGACCGTGCACCCCTTCGACCACGTGCTGGGCCTGCCCGACGCGTTCGCGCGGCGGATCGCCCGCAACACCTCGACGATCCTGATCGAGGAGTCGCACATGGCGCGGGTCATCGACCCGGCCGGCGGCTCCTGGTACGTGGAGTCGCTGACGGACGAACTCGCCCACGCGGGCTGGGAGTTCTTCCAGGAGACCGAGCGGGAGGGCGGCCAGTCGGCCGCGCTGGCGTCCGGCTGGACCGAGCGGCGGCTCGCGGCGACCTGGGCCGAGCGCTCCGAGGCCCTCGCCAAGCGGCGTGAACCGGTCACCGGTGTGAGCGAGTTCCCGCACCTCGGCGAGAAGCCCGTCGTGCGCGAGCCCTCTCCCGACCGGCCCGGCGGCGGGCTGCCGCGGGTGCGCCGCGACGAGGCGTTCGAGGCGTTGCGAGCCCGTTCCGACGCCCACCTCGCGGCGACCGGCGCCCGGCCGCGCGTCTATCTGGCCGCGCTCGGGCCCGCCGCCGCGCACACCGCACGGCTGACCTTCGCCGCGAACCTGTTCCAGGCGGGCGGCATCGAGCCCGTCACGGAGGGCTCGTTCGCCGACAGCGGCGCCACCGAGGCGTGCCTGTGCTCCAGCGACGCGCTGTACGAGGAGCGGGCCGAGGCCGAGGCCGCCGCCCTGAGCGACGCCGGTGCCACGCATATCGCCCTGGCGGGCCGGCCCGGCTCGTACCCGGGCGTGGACTCCTACGTCTTCTCCGGATGCGACGCGGTCGCCGTCCTGTCCGCCGCCCTCGACCGCATGGGAGTGTCCTGATGGGAATCCCCGACTTCACCGGGATCGACCTCGGATCCCCGTCGCCGTCCTCGTCCGACGGCGGTCTCGACGAGTGGCAGGCCGCCGTCGAGCAGGCGTCCGGTGGCGAGAACCTGCTCTGGGAGACGCCCGAGGGCATCGGCGTCAAGCCGCTGTACACCGCGCGTGACCTGGAGGACGTGGACTTCCTGGGCACGTACCCGGGTGTGGCGCCGTTCCTGCGCGGCCCCTACCCGACGATGTACGTCAACCAGCCCTGGACGATCCGCCAGTACGCCGGCTTCTCCACCGCGGAGGAGTCCAACGCCTTCTACCGCCGCAACCTCGCGGCCGGCCAGAAGGGCCTGTCGGTCGCCTTCGACCTGCCCACGCACCGCGGCTACGACAGCGATCACCCGCGTGTCACGGGCGACGTCGGCATGGCGGGCGTGGCGATCGACTCGATCTACGACATGCGGACCCTGTTCGACGGCATCCCGCTGGACAGGATGTCGGTGTCGATGACGATGAACGGCGCGGTGCTGCCCGTCCTCGCGCTCTACATCGTGGCGGCCGAGGAACAGGGCGTGTCCGCGGACAAGCTCGCCGGGACCATCCAGAACGACATCCTCAAGGAGTTCATGGTCCGCAACACCTACATCTACCCGCCGAAGCCGTCGATGCGGATCATCTCCGACATCTTCGCCTTCACCTCGCGGAACATGCCCCGCTACAACTCGATCTCCATCTCGGGCTACCACATCCAGGAAGCCGGTGCCACGGCCGACCTGGAGCTGGCGTACACGCTCGCGGACGGCGTCGAGTACATCCGGGCCGGGCGGGAAGCGGGCCTGGACGTCGACGCGTTCGCGCCCCGGCTGTCGTTCTTCTGGGCGATCGGCATGAACTTCTTCATGGAGGTCGCCAAGCTGCGCGCCGCGCGGCTGCTGTGGGCAAGGCTGGTCAAGGAGTTCGACCCGAAGAACTCCAAGTCGCTGTCGCTGCGCACCCATTCGCAGACCTCCGGCTGGTCGCTGACCGCGCAGGACGTCTTCAACAACGTCACGCGTACATGCGTGGAGGCGATGGCGGCCACGCAGGGGCACACCCAGTCGCTCCACACCAACGCCCTGGACGAGGCGCTGGCGCTGCCGACCGACTTCTCGGCGCGCATCGCCCGCAACACCCAGCTGCTCATCCAGCAGGAGTCCGGCACCACGCGGGTCATCGACCCGTGGGGCGGCAGCGCCTACGTGGAGCGGCTCACCTACGACCTGGCGCGCAAGGCGTGGCAGCACATCCAGGAGGTCGAGGCCGCGGGCGGTATGGCCAAGGCCATCGACGCGGGCATTCCCAAGCTGCGCATCGAGGAGGCCGCGGCCCGTACCCAGGCCCGGATCGACTCCGGCCGCCAGCCCGTCATCGGCGTCAACAAGTACCGCGTGGACGGCGACGAGCAGATCGAGGTGCTCAAGGTCGACAACTCCTCGGTGCGCGCCCGGCAGATCGACAAGCTGCGGCGGCTGCGCGAGGAGCGCGACGAGCGGGTCTGCCAGGCCGCTCTTGAGGACCTCACCCGGGCCGCGGGCGGCGAGGGCAACCTGCTGGAACTGGCCGTGCGGGCGGCTCGCGCCAAGGCCACGGTCGGCGAGATCTCCGACGCCCTGGAGAAGGTGTACGGACGGCACTCGGGGCAGATCCGTACGATCTCCGGTGTGTACCGCAACGAAGCAGGTGAGTCCCAGTCCGTGACGTCCACCCGGACGCTCGTGGACGCCTTCGAGGAGGCCGAGGGACGGCGTCCGCGCATCCTGGTCGCCAAGATGGGCCAGGACGGCCACGACCGCGGCCAGAAGGTCATCGCGACCGCCTTCGCCGACCTGGGCTTCGACGTCGACGTCGGCCCGCTGTTCCAGACGCCGGGCGAGGTGGCCCGGCAGGCCGTCGAGGCGGACGTGCACATCGTGGGCGTCTCGTCGCTGGCGGCGGGCCACCTCACGCTCGTCCCCGCGCTGCGGGACGAGCTGGCCGCGGAGGGCCGGGAGGACATCATGATCGTGGTCGGCGGGGTCATCCCGCCCCAGGACGTCCCCACCCTGCTGGAGATGGGCGCCGCGGCCGTCTTCCCGCCCGGCACGGTGATCCCGGACGCGGCGGCGGACCTGGTCCACCGTCTCGCCGCCGACCTGGGGCACGGCCAGTAGTCCCCATGGCCATCGACATCGACGCGTACGAGAAGGGCGTACGGGACGGCAGGCGCGCCCTGGTGGCGCGCGCCATCACCCTGGTGGAGTCGACCCGTCCGGCCCACCGCGCCCTCGCCCAGGAGCTGCTGACCCGGCTGCTGCCGCACAGCGGCCGGGCCCGCCGGATCGGCATCAGCGGGGTGCCGGGCGTCGGCAAGTCCACCTTCATCGACGCCTTCGGCACGATGCTCACCGGGCTGGGGCACCGGGTGGCGGTGCTCGCCGTCGACCCGTCCTCCACCCGGACCGGGGGCTCGATCCTCGGCGACAAGACCCGGATGGAACGGCTCGCGGTCGACCCGGCCGCGTTCGTGCGGCCCTCCCCCAGCGCCGGCACGCTCGGTGGTGTCGCCAAGGCGACCCGCGAGTCGATGGTGGTGATGGAGGCGGCCGGCTACGACGTCGTCCTCGTGGAGACGGTCGGCGTCGGCCAGTCGGAGACGGCCGTGGCCGACATGGTCGACTCCTTCCTCCTGCTCACGCTGGCGCGCACGGGCGACCAGTTGCAGGGCATCAAGAAGGGTGTCCTGGAGCTCGCGGACGTGGTGGCGGTGAACAAGGCGGACGGTCCGCACGCGACCGACGCCCGTGCCGCCGCCCGTGAACTCGCGGGCGCGCTGCGGCTGATGCACGGCCGCGAGGCCGTCTGGACGCCGCCGGTGCTCAGTTGCAGTGCCCGTGAATCGACCGGTCTGGACGAGGTGTGGGAGCGCCTGGAGAAGCACCGCTCGCTCCTGGACGCGACCGGCCGTCTCGACGCCCGCCGCCGTGAGCAGCAGGTCGGCTGGGCCTGGTCGATGGTCCGCGACGAACTCCTCACCCGGCTGCACTCCAGCCCTGCCGTGCGCGACCTCACTCCCGAGGTCGAACGGCAGCTCAGGGAAGGCCTGTTGACGCCGACACTGGCGGCGGAGCGGATCCTCGGGGCCTTCGGGTCCTGAGGGCGTCCACGGATCGCGGGGGGGGGGGGGGGGGGGGGGGGGGGGGGGGGGGGCCTCCCCCCCCCCCCCCCCTACGGTGCCTGTTGAACGGTCCGTCGGACGATAGGCCGGAGCGCATCGACGG